>CAYZYB010000150.1:0-8532 GCA_964481505.1 uncultured Planctomycetaceae bacterium
GCACTGCAAAATCGTAGTCACAACTTTTCATTTGGCCACTCTTAGCCAGTACGCTGTGTCATTCTAAAGGCTTTGAGTCACATTTGACGAATTTTGTATACCGAATTGTACATACTCGAGCATGTCAAAAGTTGCGAGTTAGCTCCGGTTTAGAATGTCGTCGTCGCGTTGCCGTTTAAGTTGACCCAGTTCATTACGGCATTTGTGATTGCTTCATGCTTCTTAAATTCAAGCATGACCAGGTCGTCTGCCTGAATCAGCACACGTTCTTTTGGATCCATCATCGCTCGCTTAAGATCGACTTGAATTGAGAATTGTCGTCCGTCGCTTAGTTTGCGAACGATGGTTACACGGGATGGCCGGACCATGTGACCGGGACTTCCTGTCGCGAGTGCGAAACCGGATTTTCCAAGCGGTCCACCAATTGATCCCTGAGCCAGGCTGATTGCTTCGATGACGTCAACGTCTTGATCCCGTGGTAGCGGAATTTTCGCACCACCGATTAGGCCGCCGGTGTAGAAATATTCTTCCCGCCGCGGCAGGAACACGACATCGCCTTCTTCCAGGATGACGTTTGACTGTGTGTACGGAGTGCCTTCTCCTGGACAGCCCACCAATGGCACGTTGATGACCTGTTTTCCACACTCATCCTCACAGCCGCTCTGCTCATGGTATCCAACGGTATGGACGCGAAGTTCGGCCGGACAGATGGCATGTGGATTGGTGAGTCCTTTGCGTTTGAAGACCCAGATTTCACGTGCCGCATCGGTTCCCGGAAGTCCCCCCGTGGCAGCCAGCGCGTGCAGGATATCGTTTTCGTAAATGGGCAGATCGATGACTTCGGCAGAACCGCGATGAATATGATCGACCTGACCTGCAGGAAGCATCGTTACGTTGGGAGCGGGCGTGTCTTCACGAATAACCACGATCCGTCGGACGCGCGGGGTAATGAGAGAGATCTGCGCTCTCTCCGAACCAGACTTCAGAATCTTCTTCTCACGGTATAGCCCCTTCATTTTGTCGGACGCCTGGGTCAGTGTCATACCGCTGAAATCAACACGACCGATGATCGGTAGATCGAGCATTCCGTCTGGGTCAACTTCCATTGGGAGACCAATGGTGGCTCCTGCAACACTCCCGTTGGGTGGGTAATATCGCTGGTTGACGGGTTGAGTTCGCTGAATTAACGGCGATTCGTCCTTCGACGACGGGATCACACCGTAGACATAGACTCCAAGTTTGTCACCCGGCCCGATGGTGTGAGCGGCCGGTTTGTCCTGCCCGAGGCTCGTGAGCGGAAATGGCATTTGACAGCCCTTCGCTTTCGTTCGGAGCTGACACGGAAGCCGCGATGCGGGGACGGGGTCACGATGCGACTCAAGCGAATGGCAGCCGGTGAAAGCCGTTACGTAAAGCGCCAGTATGAGCGCAGTAATTCCTGCGTGCGAGGGGCCGGCAAGTCGAGAACCATCTTGTGAACGGATGGATAATTCCGCAGCGGTGATCCGAACTTGATTGGTGTGCGTCATTTTTCCATCCCTCGAACTGATGGTGGCAATGGTCGTGGCGTCAGTTTCCTGTTTCCAAATGTTGGTTTTGGGGGAGGAGGGACGTCTTCGGTTGTGGGCTGTGCTTTTGGCGGTTTAAGTTTGCGTTCCGAATCCGTCGAAGAATCTGCTGGCGTATCTGCTGACTCTTCTGCGGACATCCGGGATTTTTCGGCCGCGGCCGCGTCTTTGTTTGGGGTATCATGGAGCTCGATGGAATCCGTGAATTCGATTCCTGGGGACGCAATCGGTTCGATGCCGAGCAGTCTGATCGGATGAGGTTCTACGGACTCACAGGAATCTATTTGGCACGGCTCAGAAGACGGACATGGCGCGCTGAACCATGGTTTGATGTAATGATAGTCTGGCTGATGGCGTGCTACATTTGCGCCGCATTTAAAGCCGGCGTACCACTCTTTGCAGCCGCACTCGTTACAGGAAAACAGTAACGGTGGTTCCCAGTATTTTTTGGGTGGGACGACGGGTGGACGACATTCTCCACCGGTGATCACACTATAGAACCCAGCCTTCCATCCGCGTTTGAAGTCGGCTGTGTGTGAAGACACAACGCGGAATTTTTTGTTTGCGTCAAAGTCCGACCAAGCCATGGTCGTGAAAGCTCGCTGGTGGAGTTCGTATTTGCAATTCTGGAATGCCGCGCAGCCTGTCAGTGATGCGATCATCGAGGCCACGATTAGTACGTAGCAGTTCTTCAGAATCTGGGAACTCATTGTCCGGCACCTCCTTGTGGGACTTCGTGTTCCAGTCCGTTCGGCACGCGGAATTAGATCGGGACGGATTTTGGAGAGTTCGCAACAGGTTTCTTTCGAATCAGCTCCGTTTGGCCAGAAAAATCGTTGCGGTTCGAATCCTCGCGCGCGGTGTTTTCCGCAATTTCCGTACAAGAGCTACAGATAGTTGGCGAAATCACTTCGGTAATTAGGCGTATTTACGTAGTTTGTGTTGATTGTGGTTCTGCAGGAATGCTAGTCTGACAGGCCCGACAGGCGAGTGCGAGTTTCGAATATGGTTCTTTGTGAGATCACATTTCAGTTCCACAGGTGGTGGAATTGGCAGGGCCGCGCTCCTCTTGTTTGCTCCCCGTCCTGAAAATTTTTGGTCAGTTTTGTGACACGTATCCAATGTGTTCATGATGTTCTCTGACGCGTAAAAGTTTGTTCGATGAGGAGTCGATCGGTGTCAGTTCAAGTGCAACTTCTTCCCAGCACGAAGCCCGTTCTCAAACCAAGATCGTACGACGTGCGCCAGTATTCTGCTGGTCTCAAACGTACGGCTGATCTATGCCTGGTGTTGGTGACTCTTCCATTGTGGCTTCCGTTGTGTATCGTCATCAGCGCGGTTGTGGCGACGACTTCCTACGGGCCGGCAATATTTCGTCAACGGCGAATCGGTCTGCACGGAGTATCGTTTTACGTTTGGAAATTTCGGACGATGCGTGTCGATGCCGAAGAGCACATGGCGACTGTTCTTGAGTCAGACCCGACACTCCGTGAAGAATGGGAACGAAATCGAAAGCTACAGGATGACCCGCGGGTGACTGTGGTCGGCAGACTGCTGCGTAAAGCAAGTCTTGACGAATTGCCTCAGCTGTTCAACGTGCTGTTTGGTCAAATGAGTTTGGTTGGCCCACGGCCTCTCCCCGAATACCATCTCAGCGAAGCTCCAGATGACTTTGCTGCCGCACGACAATCAGTGCTTCCAGGTCTGACAGGGCTCTGGCAAATCAAGGGACGCCGCGGCGCGATTGAAGACATCATCAAATACGACACCGAATATCTACGCAGCCGCGGTTTTGCATATGATCTCGCCGTAATCGCAAAGACAGTGACCGTTGTTGTGCGAACGGATGGTGCGGTATGAGCCGGGAGCAGAAGGAGTCGCCGTCGGCTCCGATGAAAATCCTGGTCGTGTCAACCTATTATGCTCCCGACGTTTGTGGCATCGCACCAATGGTGACGGACCTTTGTGACGGCCTGGCAGACAGGAATCACGACGTGACGGTCCTCACGTCGTTTCCGCACTATCCCGAATGGAAAAACAAAAGTGGCTGCTGGCCGTGGTCTAAGAAAATCGAACGGCAGGACAACGGCGTTGAAGTGATTCGTCACGGTGCCTTTATTCCCAGGAGTTCCGGCAGCATTTTTTCGAGGCTGCTGTATGAAGGTACGATGCTGCTGAGCTTGCTGCGAAGCCTGTTCATTCGAAGTGGTCATTTTGATGCTGTGTACGCGGTCTGTCCGTCAATTGGCAATCTGTTGTACGCGAGAGTACGAACGTTTTTCACTCGTGAACCTGTCGTTATTAACGTCCAGGATATTCCAGCCGACGCGGCGAGTGCGTCGGGGCTGGCGAGCGGTTGGTTTGGACGGTTGGCGGCCGCTTTTCAAAGCTGGCTGTTCAATTCCGGGAAGGCTTTAACCACGATCAGTGAGCCGATGGCAGAGCGGATTAATCAATCCATTCGGAAGCCCACGGTGCTAGCCCCAAATTGGCTTGTGGGAGAAATTGCGGACGCTGTTTCTCAGGTGAGCTGTGAGGAAAACGTCATTTCTGAGCGGCCGGATGTTCCGGATTTGTTTTACTCCGGGAATATCGGCAACAAGCAGGGGCTGATCGAATTCTGTGACCGACTAAAGGACTGTGACCTTGAGTTTCAGTTTACGATCCATGGTTGCGGCTCCGCTATTGGCAAACTCCAGCAATGGAATTCCGAGCACAGTGATAGTCGATTTCGACTTGGGCCACTTTTGGATGCGAACGACTTTGTCGATCGCCTAAAGAACGCGGGCTGGTTTGTAATTACCGAAAAATCAGGAATGGGGGCAGCGGTCATGCCCAGTAAGCTCATTCCTGCGGTCAGTCTCGGGATTCCGATTCTGGCGATTTGCGATATCGACGGCGCTTTGGGGCGAGTTGTCTCGGAGCGTGGTATCGGAGTGCAACTGGGCTGGGATTCCATCGATCGAGTGAAAACAACGTTGCTCAGTGTGACTGACGATGAATGTTCGGAAATGCGACGCAAGTGTCTCGAAATGGCGGCGTCGTTTGATCGACAGGCTGGCATCTCCATCATCGAACGAATCATTCAGGGTGTGCGAAAAGTTCCGCGGATGGCTGCTGTTCCGGCCACATAACCGCCTTCGATTGCCGTGAGTTTGTCGCCTGAGTTGGCAGCACGCCGCGGAAACGATGTCTTCAAAGCAACGGTTTGGAACCGGACGCACATGAATGAAGCTTTGTTTGGAAAGCGATTGAAAGCCAGCGGTCTTTGGGCGGCCGTTGGTCGCATTCTGTCCGGAGTGTTCCTGCTGGTGCTTCATGGAGTGCTGGCGCGCGGACTATCAGGCGAGGACTATGGTCGTTACGTCCTGATCGAATCTTTGGCGCTGCTGCTGTCGATTGTTTGCCTTGCTGGTGTGCCAGCCGTTGTGTTACGCATGATCAAAGCGAAGCTTGTATCGGATGATCATGCGGGAGCGGTTGAACTTGTGTTTTCCGCATTTGCACTGCTTGCCGGGACGTCACTATTCACCATTGGTACAACGATTGCCATTTCGCAACTTTCCGGTACGTCATTGCCCGGCGGTTTAAGCTGGCAGTGGATGCCCTGGTTCGCAGGATGGGCGTTGCTCGCCGCAGGATTGCGTTTGTTGAGCGAAGTGTATCGTGGCTACGACAGATTTTCGTGGGGATATTGTGTTGGCGGTCAAAGTGGGGGGCTTGCGGTCAACGCGTGCCTGCTTGCATTTTCGGTGATTGGAGTCGTCTGCGAGTGGATGACATTGCAGATGATGCTGGTGATCCAGATCGTTGTTCAGCTATTCTTCCTGGCATTGTCATCTGCGGAACTCGGCAGGCAGCTAAGCGGTTTTCCGAAACGTTCCAGGTTAGTGAGTATTCGCGTTCTGCTTATGTCTGCATGGCCTCTTCTTGTGGCGCAGCTCGTCTCAGTCGGGCTGCCGGAGATTGGGAAGCTAATGCTTGGAGCTTACGTGACTCCTGAAAGTACGGGGTTTTACAATGCGGCACTTCGGCTGGTGGTTTTGGCTCACGTACCGTTGATGGTGGTCAACAACGCGATACAACCTTTCGTCGCAGAGTTACATTCCGCAGGAGACCGGAAACGTTTGGTGACTTTGCTGAGAGGATCAGCGACACTGGCCGCGGTTCCCAGCGTGCTTGTTTTAGGAACGTTCCTGATTTTTCCGGAAAATGTCCTGGAGTTTGCGTTCGGCGCAAGGTTTGTTGCAGCTGCACCTGCACTCCGGATTTTGTCGCTCGGATCATTGGTTTGGGTTTTGTCCGGGAGTTGTGGGCTCGTACTGATGATGACGGGACACGAGCGTTCGTGTATGTTGGGAACCTTGTTGCCGGGCGTGGTTTATCTCGTTCTGTGTTCGGTGGTGATCGAGGAGTGGGGAATCATCGGAGCCGCAGCCTGTTCTTCGGCACTACAGTTCGCCTCGAATGTTCTGTGCGTTCTGCTTGTGTTTTATCATCAAAGAATGTGGACAGTAGTAACGTTATCGATGCCTGTAGTCCTTGAGTGTTGTTCGTTTGTCCGAAAACGTCGCACTGCTTCTGCCGACGAATCAACGTCCTGAGTCCCGCGCAAATGCTGAATCCCTTCATCATCTTTAGGAATGTGATACGAAGAACGCCGCTGCGAAAGGCAGTCATGGCGTATCGCCATCGTAATCTCAGTGAATCGGATGTCTTTCTGGCGTCTTATCCGCGGTCCGGCAATACCTGGCTGAAGTCGCTTATCGTTTCGTGTTTGTTCGGCGAAGCGTTGGAGAATTTCAGTGATACGGTAAACCCCGTTATCCCGATTGTGGGTTTTCATCGTCGTGTAAAGCCGCTGCTCAAAGACTCGGGTCGGATCGTTAAGACTCACGAAGGATATCGCCCGGAATACAAGCGCGCGATTTGGATTGTGCGCGATCCACGTGACGTGGTTTTGTCGGAATACAAACTTGAGGTTCGTACGAAGCGTTTCTCCGGCACATTCGAAGACTACCTCGACATCTTTGTCGATCCGCCTCGCAATGGCCGCGCCGACTGGCGTTCTCACACGGCATCCTGGAGTGAATGTCGACTTCCTCGAACCGACGATTTGCTGTCGCTGCGATTCGAAGATCTGCGTGAGAACACATCTGTCGAGCTGCAGCGCGTCCTTACGTTCATGGGGATTGAATTCGATGACGGGATGATTCAGCGGGCGCTGGAGCAGAATTCGTTGCAGTCCATGGCGACGCGTCATGCTGCCTTCGACAAGACGCGGGGTAAGGCCATTAAGAAGGACATTCCTGCTGTGAACAAAGGCGTATCCGGGGGCTGGCGAGAACAACTTTCAGCCGATGCAATCGCGAAGATCGAAGCGTCCTTTGGTGATATTATTGATCGGATGGGCTACGAACGGTGCCAGGTATGACGGCAGACCGAAACATTGGCATCATGCTGGGAATGTACTTCAATTGCTTCGTGGCAATTGGTGTTTTTGACCTTGGGAAGAACCTGTCCTATATCCCGGTGTCCGGTCTGGGCTTTCTGACTGTTGCCTATGCGTTTTACGTTCACGGGTGGAATGTCCGCAGCGATCATCTGATGCGGTGGCTGATGCTGACGGGTTTGTTCGCGGGCATCGTCGGCGTTAGCTATCTCATTAACTTTAACGAGTATCGCCTGGCGCTGACCTTCAAAGCGATCGGTTATTTTTCTGTCTACTTCGTCGCATCCGGTGTTGCGCTGGCCGGTGGATGGCGGCCCGTTCATCACTGTCTGAAGGTTTACTGGCTGGGTTTGCTGGCATCTATTGTCATCACAATGGCAATCAACAACTGCAATCCACACAATCACCGACTTCACGGGCCATTCAAAAAACACAACGTTACTACTTCCGGGCTGCATGCAAACGAAGTCGGTCAAATCGGAATGACGGCGGTACTTGCTGCGGCAACTGTTGGTTGGCCTGCTGTTCTGCTGACAGCGCCTGTGGGTTTTTATGTCGCGTTGATGTCCGGATCCCGTGGGTCGATGATTGCCATCTTCATTGCCATGGCAACCTATTTTGTTGCGCGAGAATTCCTCGCGAAATTTCGGAATCGCCCCGCATATTATGTGCCTCGTCGAGGCCTGCAGCTTGCTTCGATCCTGTTTGTGTTGTTGTGTGTTGCCGGAGTCTTCATTGGACCGACCATTGCTGAAAAAGTACTGTTGCTGAATGATCCGCGTCGAGGTCTTTCTTCCGGATTGACGGGCCGATCCGAACAATGGGCAGCACTTTGGGAGCACTGGCTGCGCAGTCCGGTTTTCGGACGGGGTTATGCCATTGTTCGAGCCGAAGTGCAGTCTGTCGGCGGGCATGCAGACGGTGGTTTTCTGTTAGTCATGGCGGAACTTGGTGTGATCGGTTTACTCTTTTTTCTTGGTTTGTTTGCCGGGGCGATCAAGACGTGCTTCACAGCGGTGGCTCGAACGGGTTCGGCCAACGAGCTAACATTCTTTGTCTTTCTGTGTGCTTTTTGTTTTATCAACCTGTTTGAATCACGCATTGTTGGCGCCGGCAGCATGGGACTCGGCATGTTCTTTTATTGTGTATCGCTGTGCCTTATTCGGCCACAGACTTCCGAGGCTCAGGCAGCGTGACCGTCACGTGTCCTGCTGCGCCCCTCGGCTTCGTTGAAGGAAAGTGAAACTCAATGGCCTCCGACGCGACAGGACCGAAACTGATTTTCGTTGGTCCGTTCCCTCCGCCCCTGCACGGGCAGTCTGTGGCGACGAAGGCGCTCTACGATTTACTGCTGGAAAATAACTTTCAGCTGGTCGCGGTCGATAACAGCGTTGCTCCTGGTCAGGGGCCTCTACGGCGTTTGGTAAGAGAATTGATTGCGCTTTGCAAAGTTCTGACTTCACGAATTCCTCAAGTCTACGCTTCTGTCAACGCCAACCGTGGGATCATCGC
>CAYZYB010000151.1:0-8529 GCA_964481505.1 uncultured Planctomycetaceae bacterium
ACAGCGGGCCGAGTGACGATCGCGACAAATATGGCGGGGCGCGGAACAGATATTCGTCCGGATGCAGTAGCTCTGGCGAATGGTGGCCTGCACGTGATTGCTACGCAGCATCACGATTCTGAACGTGTCGATCGCCAGTTGATTGGCCGTTGTGCTCGGCAGGGAGAACCGGGGTCGTACCAGTTCTTTATTTCCGCGGAAGACAGCCTGATTTCCGATCACGCGCCGGCGCTGGCCAGCAAGATGCAGTCGTATGCGGAGCGAACCGGTGAGTGTCGGAGAGATTTTAGTGTCAACGTTTCGCGAATCCAGAACGAACTGGAAGAACGTGCCCGCGGTCGCCGCAAGAGCATGATCGATCACGAACAATGGATGGACGCTGTCCGGACAGCTGTGGGTTAGGTCAATGCAAAGTTCATTCAGCAAAAAACGAAACATCATGAACAAGCTTTTAGAAAATCCAGGCTCGTCTTCTCACTCATTTCCTCAATCGTCTCAACGGCCGGTTACGAGCGTGTTGCTGGGCGTTTTCCTGGTGGCATTCTGCCTGCAGACAACGCGTGGGGATGAAGTTGGAACTGTCCAGGGCTTCACGGAACCCGTGGAGTCCATTGATGTGGCTGCCATGGAAGCCGGATCAATTTCGGAAGTCCTCATTCGACGCGGACAGCGAGTGCGAAAAGGGGAAGTAATCGTCAGGTTAAACGACGAAGTCCTGCGTGAAAGCCGTGCTGCTGTCGAGGCAGAAGCAACAAGTGTTGCGAATATTGAGGCCCTTGATATCGAACGCGAAGTGAAGCAGGGGCGCTACGAGACACTGAAGCGGCTGCACGAAGCAGGATCGGGGTCACAAGAGGAAGTGAAGATGGCGAAAGCTGACTTCGAAGTCGCATCAAAGAAAGTTGAAGCGGCAAAGGAGCAGTTAGGCATTGCGAAGCTCCGTCTGCGAGAACTGGATGCTCGAATTGCGCAGCGACGAATTCTCTCGCCGATCGATGGAATTGTCGTGGACGTAAAGAAAAAGCGGGGCGAATACGTGGCCGCGGAAGAGCTTCATGTTGCGACCGTTGTTCGGCTCGAAGAGCTTCGAGCTGTCTTCTTTGTTCCGACGGAGATGGCGACGGAAATGAATGTCCAGGAGGGACGTCGTTTTAAGGTCCACATACCGCTGATCCGCAGGGATGTTGATTCGCGTCTGGAATATGTTGCTCCCGTAACTGAGCCAGACAGCGGACTCGTGCGAGTGCATCTGTTGATTGCGAATGAACGCGAAACGTATCGCAGCGGCGTTCGCTGCCAGTTGAAACGGACAGCTCCATCGCGATCTGCGGTGGCAAAAAAGAAGCCGGACTCTGAAGAATGGGTCGCGTCAGTGCGGTCGCGTACGTTTGTCACGAAGTCAGATTCGAATGGTCCACCAACAGCATCGGGCTACTGATCTGCTGAGTGATCATTTTTGGGCAACGGCTGGAGACCTCCATGCACGTGCGATGCCGAATCGAATAACACGACAGTCAAATTGGAATGGATTCCATGACGATCTCGCGAGAGCGAAACAGAATACACAGCCCCGTGGCTCCTGGAAAACCGAACGCGGGTGAGCTGCGTGACGCTGGTTCATCGGACGCAGTGGATACGCTCACGCCGCGATTTCGTTCCATTGTTTGTCAGGCGACGGATGAAGGGCAGCTGCGGTTTCTGATTGTCAAATTCCTTTCCAGTCTCCCCGGAGTTGCGGGAGTCGCCTGGACGGAGGTGTTGGGCAAGCAGGTCAGAATGGCGGAACACACGTTGACGTCACCGGTCTTTGAACGTGATGAGATCACATCATGGATCCACCAGTCTGTTGCGGAAGCGATTGCAGTCGGCACAGGCGTCACGCGAACACTGCCACTCATTCGTAATCTACGACTGTACGCTCAACCGCTTGATCTGTCGGAGGGCGACGAGCAGAACGTGCTTGTTATGTTAGTCGCAAACGAAACACGCAGTGAGGTGGATGTTCTGACTTTGCAGCTGGCGGCGGCGTGGTCGGCGTTCTGGAGTCAGTCTCGTGATTCACAAATTGCTAACCAGGAAGTCAATGTCACGTCGACACTTGTCGAGATCGGCGCTCAGATCAGCGAATGTGATCATGTTGCGACGCTTGGCAGTGTGATCGCGAAAGAGGTTAAGAAAGTCGTCGACTGCGACCTGGCCGTCGTTGGTCTGGCCACCGGTTCCAGCGGACAGGCAAAGGTGCTGAGTCTATCGGAGCACCGTGACTTCGACCTTCGCGCTGACATCGTGCAGGACTTCTCGCATGTCTTTGAAGAAACGATTGCCAGGAATCGAGTCACCAGCTGGCCAGCGACCGCTGACACAGAACAGTTTCTCACGAAGGCTCATCAAAAGCTGGTCGTCGCCGGCAAAGCAGAAAGTGTCCTGTCCACTCCGTTGCATGACAAAACGGGGAAGACCATCGGGGCCATTGCGGTTCTTGGTAACCGGGCTCAACTGGGATCACCCGTTGTTTATGGAATGATGGATGCGTTATCCGAGCCACTCGGACGCCATCTTGCTGCGGTAAAAAAGCGACAGGGCGGATGGGTGAGGCAGTCTCTGCGAGCCATTGCAGGATTCGTTGCTTCACTGCGCATGCTGCTGCTGCTGGTCGCCTGCGCTGTTCTCATCCTGATCATGTTGATACCGGTGCCACACAACGTCTGGTGCAACGCCGTCATGCAGCCGGTGGAACGAAGGTACAGCGTGGCTCCCCAAGACGGGCTGCTGGAATCGACGCTGTTTGAGCCCGGTGATGTTGTCGAGAAAGGACAACTTCTGGCCACCATGGACGGTCGCGAGATTCGCTGGGACATGGCCGGAACCATTGCTGGCAAACAAAAAGCAGAACAGGAAAGAGACGCTCATATGGCCAGCTACGAAATGCCGTCGGCAGTGATCGCGGGCCTGGAAACAGAAAGAATGCAGCACGAATTGAACGTGTTGGCGTTCCGTGAGAAGAACCTGTCTGTCCGATCGCCAATCGACGGTGTGATTCTGGATGGCAGCCTTGATCGTCGTGAAAACTATCCGGTTTCGTCAGGAGACGTCATCTACGAAGTCGCCCCTTTGTCTGTGTTGCGAGCTGAAGTTTCGATTGACGCGGAAGATATCACGCACACGACTGCAGGGCAGGAAGTTGAGCTATACGTTAACGGCCTGGAAGGGGATTCCGTGAACGCAGTCATAAAACGAATTCGTCCGCGTTCCGAGATCATTGACAGCGAGAACGTGTTCGTCGCCGAGGTCACAGTTGAGAATCCGGATGGACTCATTCGTCCAGGCATGACGGCCTCAGCACGTATCAAAGTGGGAAAACGCGAATTGTGGTGGGTCTTGTTTCATCGAGCGATCGAGAATATTTCAACTGCGTTGCATTGGTGATATGGAAAACGAAACGGACTACCGGCGAACTCTCGATATTCGAGAACTGACGCCCAAATTAAGAAACGATGTGGAATGCAGTCTGGCCGGCTACGGTACAGAGCGTTGCTACATTGTTGAAGATCTTTCAAGCGGTCGTTTCTTTCGTATCGGGTTCTCCGAATACGCGCTGATTTCTCTGTTTGACGGGCGCACCACTTTGGGCGATGCCGTTTCGCAGACCGCAACAGCGCTCAAAGATGCGGCTCTCACAGAAAATGAAGCTACAGTCATCTGCAAATGGCTGATGGATTCAGGCCTGGCTGTCATGGAAGGGGAATCTTCCACCGCAGACACAGGTCCGAAGCGCGGGACGATGCAGCGCCAACGCTGGCTGCAGGCGGCGAATCCAATGACGCCACGGTTCGCGTTGTTTAACCCGGACCGTCTGCTTCAGTCGTTGCGATTCTTCGGAACTCTGTTCTGCTCATGGCTCTTTGCGGCAATCTGGCTGTACGTCATTATCTGTGGAGCCTATTTCCTATGGGTCGACTTCGACATCGTCGTTGGCAACGCGTCATTGCGGGCGATTAGCCCTCACGACATCGTCATCTTTGCCATCACCTGGTGCCTTTTGAAGTTTCTCCACGAATCCGGGCATGCTTTGGCCTGCCATCGTCTTGGTGGACGCGTCGTTGAGGCTGGCGTGATGTTCATTCTGCTGATTCCGCTGCCGTATGTTGACGTGACATCTTCATGGCGAATACGTTCGAGAAGGAAGCGAATATTCATCGCCGCAGCGGGCATGTACCTGGAACTATTCGTCGCCGGAATCGCAGCCTGCGTTCTGCATTCCACTCAGGATCCTGTCGTCACTCAGGTCTGCCGCTACGTCATCATCTCCGCCAGTATTACGACAGTTCTGTTCAACGCAAATCCGCTGATGAAATTCGACGGCTACTACATTTTGTCGGATTTCCTGAACCTGCCAAACCTTGCCATGCACGCGCAGCAATTGTTGCTCTGGGTTCTGACGAGGCTGTTTTTCGGAGCTGGAAAACGGCGAGTCACACTACCTGAAAAATCGGAAACAACGCTTTTTATCTATGGAGTTCTGGCCGCTCTGTGGCGAATTCTAATCGTCGTGAGTCTATCAGCCGGAGCAGCGCTGTTGCTTCGAGGCGCAGGCATCGTACTGGCGGCGTTGTTTGTTCTGAGTGCCGTTGGGATGGCCTTGTTTAAATTTGGCCGATGCTTCGCAGCGCAATTGAAAGAACGCCCAACCAGTTGCGTCCGCTGCGTCTTTTTGGCGTCGCTGTTAATAATCGCAGCATGGTCTGCTGGCCAGCTTCCGCTTCATAAGTCACTGGAAGCTCCGGCTGTCGTGGATTACCGACCAATAACAGACGTGCGATCGCGCGTTCGAGGTTTTGTGGCGCAAATCCATGTGAACGATGGCGACCAGGTACAACCCAATCAGCTGCTCATAACGCTGACAGATCCGGAACTCGATGCAGAGATCGAACGGTTGACTCTTCAGGTTCGTCAGTCTGAAGCACGAGCGAGAAGATTTCGCATTCGAAGCGAATTGGCTTCCGCACAAATTGAACAGCGAAACATTGAAGCGATGACTTCGCGGCTCATCGATCTGAAACAACAGAAACAGGATCAGAGAATCCGAGCGGTGGCGGGCGGCACGATTATTGAAGCCAATCTAAGTTCTATCGAAGGACGGCTGGTGGTCCCAGGTCAGAAATTACTTAGCGTGGGAGATCGCAAACAGCTCGTAGTGCATGGGATGATTCCTCAGCACTATGCCGAAGAGTTTCGCGGTTATCAGGGACAGGATGTGCTTGTGCACATCCATGGTACGGGGACCGGCTGGGACGAATTCTGTTTAGAGACGCTTTCGCCGCGAGCGCAAACCAAATTGTCGCACGCAGCGTTCAGTGCTCAGCACGGTGGGGACATCACCGTTGTCTACACGCCGCAAACGCAGGACAACGGTGAACAGGAAATTCAAGCAGCAGAGCCTCATTTCCCTGCATACGCTGCGATCCCGAATTCACACAAAGAACAGCTGCACGCTGGCCAGCGCGCCACGATCGCAATTCGTCAGCAGAGCGGGACGATCGTGTCGACAACGATGCGATGGTGCAAACGCATGTACTTTGACTATCTCGTGACACGCCAGCGCGTGTGAAGTCAGCCACCATGATGAAAAGCTGCAGACGCAATAACAAACCAGTAATAACTCGGCCCACTTCCGAAATCTCGAAACCCTGTGACGTGTGCATTCGGGAAAAGGACTTCTGCTATCGGCGTTAGAAATGATTCCTGCCTGCATGCGGTCAATACATGCCGAAATCGAACATAGAGCCAGCAGAAATAGCCGATTGCGGATCAACCGGATAGGACGCAGGCGACCAGGACGTGGCAATGTGCAAACGAATGCAACAACAACTTACGGAGATATAGAATGTTCATCTGTTTCAAAAGGTTCTTATGTGGGGCCCTTACACTCGCGCTTGCGGTCAACGCCGAGGCTGATGACCAACCCCGGCTTCATGCAGTGTCGTCGACACAGGAAGTGCCGGTGAGTGTTTCTGCACTGCCAGTCGAGGTCGACGTTGCCAACGTTTGGTGGTTGCACCAGACAATGCAGCCAATGCGAACCGATGCCAGCAGTTTGCCACTGACGCTGGAATCCGCAATTGTTGGAGCTTTGCAGAATTCGAGCCAGGTCAAGGTGTTCAGTGATTTGCCACTAATCCGGCGCACAGCAATTCAGGAAGCTGATGCCGCGTTCGATTGGCGTGCGTTTTTGGATTCGACGTGGGACGATATCGACGAGCCTGTGGGTAACACCCTGACAGTTGGTGGAGGCCAAACACGGTTCAGCGACCACAACGTGAATGTTCGCGGTGGACTGCGACGCAGAACATACTCTGGTGGTGAATTGGAAGTCGCGCAGGAGTTTGGTCATCAAACAACCAACTCTACGTTCTTCACTCCTAATCCACAGGGAACATCGCGACTGACGCTTAGCTTTACACAGCCATTGATGCGAGGACGCGGCAAAGCGTACAACCAGTCCCTGACCTGCCTGGCGCAGATTGACAAGGACGTGGCGGAAACCGAATTCTACCGACAACTTCAAAGTCACTTAATCGAAGTTTCACGTGCATTCTGGGGGCTTTATCTGGAACGCGGTTTGTACGTTCAAAAGCTGCAGTCTTTCGAACGTGCGAAGCAAATCTTCGATCACCTTGAAGCACGTCGGGAAATTGACGTGTCGCAGAGCCAGCTCACTTCGGCACGAGCGTCGATGACGGAACGACGGGCGGATCTTTACCGTTCGAGCATGGCGATTCGCAATGCAGAATCCCGGCTTCGTGCACTCACGAATGATCCTGCTTTGGGTGTTGACGAATCCACAGAGCTGATCCCGCAGGACACCCCGGTTACGTGGGGGGCTGATGTGTCTCTTCCTGTTGCGATGGCTGATGCGACGCAAAACCGACCGGAAGTTGCCGGAGCTATCAAGCGAATCAAAGCTGCCTGCATTCGGGTAGGAATGACAAAACACGAACTGATGCCTGTGTTGAATCTGGTGACTCAGACCTATGTCGCCGGACTGAGATATAATGACCCGGGAGACGCCTTTGGGCAAAGCTTCACCGAAGGGGCACCGAGCTATTCTATCGGCCTGAATTTTGAGGTTCCTCTTGGGAATCGAGCGGCAAGAGCTCGCCACGAACGGCGCCGCCTTGAGCATCGACAGGTTCAGCAGGAATACCAGACCACGCTCAGTACGATTCGCCTTGAGGTGGAGGTTGCGGTTCGGGAACTGAGCACGTCGCTGCTTGAAATGTCTGCCAAGGGAGAGGCTGTGAATGCTCGGGAAGCACAGCTGTCATCGCTGAGACGCCGCTGGGAGGTTCTTCCGGGAGAAGATGTTGCCACAAATCTGGCTCTCGAAAATCTACTGGTGGCTCAGGAGCGACTACAGCAGGCAGAACACGAACATCTGCGATCGATTATGACATTCAACCTCGCGACGATCACTCTAAAACGAGCTCGAGGAACCCTGCTTCGAGAAGAAGGCGTTAGTGTTTCTGAGTATTGCAGTTGTTGCCTGCCGACAAGAAGTGCCAGCAAGGCTATGTCGGCACCAGTCACGATCTATGAAGAACAACCTGTTGAGCCGCAGTATCTTCCTCCGATAACCGGTGAAGTTATTCCTGAGGGATTCTAAGCAGAACAGGTCGATTCACGTACCCCTCCTGCGTTTGATCGTAACACGACCATTCGCAGCGTTCAGACGGACGCGGAAACGTTGACACTTTGTGGCCCGCAATTGTCAATGTTCTCCGCGTCCGTTTTTTTATGCGCACTACAGAACCAGCTGCGTTTGAACAAACGGCGCATTGTGCTCCGGCAAGTCACGCTTTTCGACTGATCGCACTTCACCGCTGAACACGACCTTCGCCAGCGATGTGACATTTACTGGTTTCTGCCGAACACACGCATCGTCCGCAGCATGCAGCGAATTACGACCTAGCCTAAAACGGTGCGGCGGTAGGTTTGGGCCGGTTCGAATGCCCTACATGCCGAAACGCAGCGAATTTTATGGGAACGTCGGCCCATCCGGTGAGCGCGAAGCTGCCGAATGAGGGACGGCTTCCAGGCAGCCGGTTGCTTCAGACGATCTGTTGTCAGCTCACTCGGAAAGGAGATTGACGAATGATTATGGCGGGCCCGGACGGTTTTTCTGCGATTCCTGTTCAAGTAATGACTGGCAACCCTCGGCAAACAGAACCACCATCTCAGCGAGGTGTTTTCTTTGCCATCTGTAGTCCGAAGATCGATTTGCGGGTTTGTCCTCTGATCGCATTCACACCTCGAGAATGTCGTTTCGAATGTGACGTTCCGATTAAATGGGGGGCGCCAATTTCGTGTGCGTTTTACCAATCCACTCACAACTATCTACAGCATGTGACGGCGAGAACTCACTGGTGTCGCAAAGTTAAGAATAAGTGGCAGGTCGGGGCGTTTCTGGATGTAGATCTCGACAGAGTTTTTTCAGAAACAATGGGTGATGATCGACGCGCCACACTGCGG
>CAYZYB010000152.1:0-8469 GCA_964481505.1 uncultured Planctomycetaceae bacterium
CGATATGGCGTTTCCCGTGCTTAACGCATTGAGCTACTGGTTTATGTGGCCTGCAATCGCGTGCTTCGGAACCAGTTTCTTTGTCGGTGGTGCGACTGCCGGCCCGGCCGGTGGCTGGACATCGTATCCGCTATTGAGTGCTCTTGTTGAAGCCGCACCAGGCTCCGGAAGTGCTCAAACGTTTTGGTTGCTTGGGCTCACATTGGTTGGTGTTTCTTCCATGATGGGTTCGGTCAATTACATGACGACGATCATCAACATGCGAGCTCCCGGGATGACGCTATTCCGGATGCCGTTGACAATCTGGTCGATGTTCATCACCGCGATCCTTCAGGCGTTTGCTCTGCCGGTTCTAACAGCCGCAGGTTTCATGCTGCTGACCGACCGCATCATGGGAACCTGCTTTTTCGTTCCCGCGGGTATCGTGGTCAACAATGCGGCACCAACAATCGGTGGCGGACAACCGTTGTTGTGGCAGCACCTGTTCTGGTTCTATTCGCACCCGGCGGTTTACATCATGTTGTTGCCGGCGATGGGCATGGTTTCTGACATGCTGTCCTGCATGAGCCGTAAGCCGGTGTTCGGTTACAAGCCGATGGTGTATTCCATGGCGGCGATTGCTGGACTCGGATTCATCGTTTGGGGACATCATATGTTCACAAGCGGAATGAACCCGGCACTCGGCATGACGTTCATGACCTCAACAATGATGATTGCTCTGCCTTCTGCGATCAAAACCTTCAACTGGATCGGCACGATCTGGGGAGGGGATGTGAAGTTCAACTCGGTCATGTTGAACTGTGCGGGCTTCGTCGGGATGTTCATCGTTGGTGGACTCAGCGGAATCTTCATGGCTGCTGTTCCCGTCGACATTTACTTCCACGACACGTATTTCATCGTGGCTCACTTCCACTACGTCCTGTTTGGTTCGACTCTGTTTGGAGTCTTCGCTGGAATCACGTTCTGGTTCCCAAAAATGTTCGGACGTCTGATGAATGACACCGTGGCCAAGTGGCACTTTGCATTAACGTTCATTGGCTTCAACGGAACGTTCTTCCCGATGCACCTTCTCGGTATTTCCGGGATGCCGCGACGATATGCGGATCCTTACCTGCATCCCTACCTTGAACACTTGCTGCCGATGAACCAGTTCATCACCTGCTCGGCGATCCTGATGGGGCTGGCTCAGTTCCTGCTGCTTGGTAACTTCCTATACAGCATGTTCTGCGGCGAAAAATGCGGCAGAAACCCCTGGGGGGCAAACGGATTGGAATGGTCTGCTCCATCTCCTCCGGGACACGGCAACTTCGACGTTCCACCGGTTTGTTACCGAGGGCCTTACGAATATTCATCACCTGAAGCTTCGGCTCTGGATCAGGACTTTATTCTGCAGACCACTCCGCCGCCTGATATGAGTAAGGTCACGGAGGCGGGAGCAGAAGCAGCGCCCGTATAGTTGCAATTCTTTACAGAATTTCGGGGCGTCGTATTCCCCGGATCGATCTACCACCACGAAATTCAACACCCACAGTGTCCAACAGCGAAGACCAGATAAACATCACCGTTCAACGGTTTGCAGTGCTGACGTGTATCGTCGCGCTGCTGCCGATCGGTATTGGTGCGCTGGTCACAACCTTGAAGGCAGGAATGGCTTTTGCTGACTGGCCGACTTCTGACGGGCAGAACATGCTGCTGTATCCGTGGTTGAAAGATCTGAGACATACCGACAAGTTTGTCGAGCACGGGCACCGTTTGGCGGGTGTCCTGATTGGGCTTGTCAGCATTTGTTTGGTTGCCGTCACGTTTGCGAAAGAACACAGGCGGTGGGTTCGCGTTGGAAGCGTTGTAATTCTGCTGGCAGTGATCTCACAGGGACTATTAGGTGGGATGCGAGTGCGGATGAATGAACAAGTGCTCGCCATGACTCACAGTATTACCGGCGGACTCTTCTTCACACTTTGCTTTCTGTTTGCGGTGCTTGTTCGCAGTTACGGTTTTCCCGCAGAAGGAAAAGACGACAGGTTCTCTCCCGCTACGTTTGCGATGGGGGTGCTGTTGCCCTTCCTGGTACTCACCCAGTATGTGCTCGGCGGATTTTTCCGGCATCTTGGCACCATGCTGCATGAACATGTTGCCGGGGCTATAATCGTTTCCATAGTTGTGGTCACGGTGGTCACAGTGCTGCTCCGCAGCGATTTGGTGTCATTACGACGTCGTGGCCGTTGGCTGTCGATGGCGTTGTTGATCCAGGTGGCTCTAGGACTTGGTTCCTGGGTAACAAAACTCGGACTGCCAGCGATGGGTTGGGTCGCCTCTGTCAATTCTCCCGCACAGAATATCACCTGCAGTCTGCACACAGTCGGCGGGATGTTTCTGCTGGCCACAGCGTCGGCAGTTTCTATGGAGCTGATTACACGAGCCCGTTCCGGACAGGTTTCTGGCATTGCTGATGTTTTTGGTCAGAGTATTCCAGGGGAAGGAGGCCTCACATGAGTGTCGCGTCTTCCGCAACCCGAACCAACGGATCAGTTGCTTCGGCTGGACTGAACCTCGGAACGTTCTCAGCTGTATTCCGCCAGCGACGTGCTGACTATGCGGAGCTATGTCGACCGCGGATTGCCTTGATGACCATGGTGTCTGTGGCCGTTGGGTTCACTCTGGCGTCGCCGATCATCTTCAGTGGTGTGAAGCTGTGTATTGCCCTGATTGGTGTTACGCAATTGGTGGCGGCTTCGAGCATGTTGAATCAGTGGCTGGAGCGAAACACAGACGCTCGAATGCAGCGAACGTTGAATCGCCCGCTGGCGGCAGGCCGAATTTCTCATCTGGAAATCACCCTGGTGGCTGCCGTATTGACCGTCAGTGGTTTTGCCATGCTCTGGCAGTGGGTAAATCTGCCAACGGCTATCGCCACGTTGTCTACGCTGGTCACTTATGTAGCTGGATACACACTTCTTAAAACACGTACATCATTATGCACCACGATTGGCGCAATCCCTGGTGCGATGCCGCCCGTGCTTGGCTGGTTGGCTGCGGGAGGACACGTTGGTGTCGAAGCGCTTGCACTGTTCGCGCTATTCTTTGTCTGGCAGTTCCCACACTTCCTGTCGATTGGCTGGATTCATCGCAGCGATTACGAAAAGGCTGGTCTCCGGATGTTGCCTTCGTTTCGTGATAATGGACTGCGGACTGGAATCATCGCATTAGTTTACGCGATCGCTTTCGTTCCTATCAGCCTGTTGCCAGCGGCGTTGGGGATGACGGGAGATATTTATTTCGCTGCGGCAGCCGTCATGTCGTCGCTGTATCTGATCTATACCGCGCGGTTCACTATTCACCGTACTGACCAACGAGCACGTAAGTTGCTCTACAACTCTTTGCTGTGCCTGCCGCTTTTGCTGGTTGCATTAGTTGTTGATTTCCTGCGATTAACTGCAATGTCATAGTTCTTTGCTGATTGCCAACCGGCGTTCTGAAGAGCGAACACAAACAATACGATTGTTGATTCAAAATCATGTCTGACAGTAACCAACCCACTGCCTTGAAAATGGGCATCCCTATCCCGAACTCAAAACTCGGGCTGTGGCTGTTTCTTGGCACGGAAATCATGTTCTTCACTGCCTTCATCGGTAGCTACATCGTGTTGCGACTGGGTTCACCAGGCTGGCCGACGGACTATGCTGATACGCATATCACCATCTTCTGGGGCGGCATCAATACGTTCGTGTTGATCGTTTCAAGTTACTTTGTCGTTGTTGCGCACGAAGCGATGGCTCAGAAGAAGTTTGCCAAGGCGCGTCAGTTTTTGATGTACACGTTGGGGCTCGCCTGCGTGTTTCTTGGCATCAAAGGCATCGAATACTACGGGAAGATTTCTCACGATATTCTTCCAAGTCACATCGCAGAAACTCCTGGACAGGCGATCGACAAAGTCGACCGGCAACTGGAAGAACTTGTGCGTGAACGGTTTGCTGTTTACACCGACAATGAATCGGTCACGGTGGCTGAGCCGCAGGATCTTTCGTCGGTCAACAATCAACTTGGTGTGCTGATCAACGATGGAGCTGCGGATCCTGACTTAAAGAAGGCCGCCGCTGTTGATGCGGCGTTGTTTAAGAAATGGCAAAACCTGCGTCAGCACATTGTTGCCAATGTTTCGCTGGTCGATGTACCGGATGCGTCCAGTCCCAAATACCTTGCAGCTCGTTCTGAACTGGAACAGGAAGCATCACTGCCGGTGCTGGCCTACGGTGAGGTTGTGAACTACGTAAAAGATCTGAAGGAAAATGTTGATTATGGCGCGTTTGTGCAGGCGAAAGTCTACGACCCGCATCCGGTGCTTTATGGCAATCTTTTTGCTTCGATCTACTTTCTGATGACAGGGTTCCACGCCATTCATGTGATCGTGGGAATGATTCTGTTTATTCGGCCGTTGATGCAGAAAAATCTCGACGAACGGTGGACCGATTGGGTCGAAAACAGCGGGCTGTACTGGCACTTTGTCGACCTTGTCTGGATCTTCCTGTTCCCGCTGCTGTACATTGCCTAGCTCGGCACACGCCACGATCTGAAACGGCGTGAACGGCTGATAAATTCTTAAGCAAACCGGTCTCTGACCAGCACAAATATCGGAAACACAATCATGGCACACGACGATCACAGTGCCCATCACGTTAACTATCTCTATGTCTTTGGAGCCCTTTGCGGTTTCACGGCGTTGTCTGTGGTTTTCGATATGCTGGGAGCATTCAACGTGCCTCACGGCGTCGTTATTGTCCTGGTGATGGCGGTTGCCTGTGCCAAGGCTTTGAGTGTCATGATGTTCTTCATGCACCTGAAGTTCGAAGGCAACTGGAAGTACGTGCTGCTTGCTCCGACTTCAATTCTTGCTGTCGGCCTTCCGTTGGCTTTGTATCCTGACGTGGGAATCGCGTACTACACATCGACCGCGCCGCAGGTTGAAGAATGGGGCAAAGAGTTCGCGGAGTACAAAGAAGAACACGGTCACCACGAAGATGACGCGGAACATGCAGAGCCGCACCCGGAACACACGTCGCCTGAGCACGAGCACGAAGAAGGTGCTGCGGAAGCCGAACAAAAAGTGGAATCTGAAGAGTAGTCTTTGCCTACGTTGCGTTTGGAACTGAATCCGATCGCGTGTTGCAGCGAGACGTTTTCGCGAAGGCTCTCGGAATGGAAGCGGATTGAATTCCGCTGATGCTGACAAAGACAATACGTTCCACGCAGCAGAATGAGAGTTTGGTGATGGAGTCTCAGTTTCCTCCGAACATGCTGCAAAAGCTGGAACGAGCCGGGGTCGTTTCCGTTTTGATGATCGACAATGCGGACCACGCTGTTCCGCTTGCGAAGTCGCTCCTTGAAGGTGGCGTCAATGCCATGGAGCTTACACTGCGGACCGATGCTGCCGTTGAATCACTAAAACGCATTCGCCGTGATGTCCCGGACATGCTCGCTGGCATTGGAACTGTGTTGACAGCGGATCAGGTGGACGAAGTCGCTGCGGCAGGAGCCCAGTTTGCGGTCTCACCCGGACTAAATCCGGATGTCGTCGAACGTGCCCAGGAGATCGGACTTCCGTTTGCTCCAGGCGTTATGACGCCTTCGGAGATTGAAGTCGCGATTGAGCTTGGGTGTCGCGAGTTGAAGTTCTTTCCAGCGATGCCTTCTGGTGGATTGCCGATGTTGAACTCCATTCGTGCACCATACGCTCACCTTGGCATTCGCTTTATTCCACTTGGTGGCATCAACGCAGGAAATATGTCGGATTGGCTGAACAACGCCGGTGTCTTCGCGATCGGCGGATCGTGGCTGACACCGGCAGAGATCATTCGGTCCGAGGACTGGGGACAGGTAACACAGCGAGCTAACGAAGCCCGGGTAATTGCTGATTCTGTGCTCCGTGACAACTAACCTCTGCTTTTTTATGGTTTCACCAGAACAGACCGATGACCCCGCTTCCGCCTCAGAGTACGATCACCTGCCCGTCTGGAGCGTTTCTTTTCTGAGTTTGCCTCCGGCGAATCCCACCTGACGATTTCACGAGAGACATCATGAACAAAGTTGTCTGGGGCCTTGTATTGGTCCTCATCATCCTTCACCAGGATAACTGGTTGTGGGACAACGATACGCTCGTCTTCGGCTTTATGCCGATCACTTTGCTTTGGCACGCGGGAATCTCGGTTGGCGCCGGTTTCACGTGGTTTCTCGCCACAAAATTCGCGTGGCCTGTAGAAGCGGACAATGGCACTTCTGAAGAAGGAGCCAAATCGTGACGCAGTTAATCATCATTGGTTGCTATCTAAGTCTGTTATTGCTGCTGGGAGTTTTCTCCAGTCGACTGTTTAAGGGAACCAGCAAAGACTACATGCTGGCCAGTCATTCGATTGGCCCGTTTCTATTGTTGATGTCGATCTTCGGGACCACCATGACCGCTTTTGCGCTGGTTGGTTCAACCGGAGAAGCGTTTAAAGAAGGCGTTGGAGTCTACGGGTTGCTGGCATCATCCAGTGGAATTATTCACTCGCTGTGTTTCTTTGTGCTGGGTATCAAACTTTGGTCACTTGGCAGTAAATACGGCTACACAACTCAGATTCAATTCTTCCGAGACAGATTGCAGAGCGATCGTATCGGGATTCTGCTGTTCCCCATTCTTGTGGGTCTCGTCATCCCGTATCTGCTGATTGGCGTGATGGCGTCCGGATCTGTGATCAACAGCATGACTCAGCAAACGAAGACTCCAACAGGAATCGTGGATGGAGCCTTTGAAGAGGGAACGTTCCCCGCAGCTTTGGAACTCGGAAAAGATCCCAAAGGCAACATGACGTTTGCCGCCGGCAGCAACGGCGGGCTGCCAAAGCAAATTGCCTCACTGATTGTTTGTGGTGTTGTTTTGGTTTACGTGTTCTTCGGTGGTATGCGAGGCACGGCGTGGGCGAATGCGTTTCAGACGATTGTGTTTATGATTCTGGGCTGCGTGACCTTCTACATGATTGCCATGAAGTTGGGAGGGCAGGATACTTTACTGGAAAGCCTGCGGGCCGCGAGTTCGAAGATCCCGAAAGATAAGCTGATCCGTGGAGTCGTTGGCGACAGTCATGGCATTCCGAAGCTGAAGTTCTTCACCTACATGTTGGTGCCACTATCTGTTGGCATGTTTCCACACCTCTTCCAGCACTGGCTAACGGCAAAGAACGCTAACTCATTCAAACTACCGGTGGTCGCTCATCCGATCTTCATCATGATCGTCTGGGTACCGTGCGTTCTTATTGGGGCGTGGGCGTCTTCGGACCTGTTCTTTGGGACTCTGCCCGCAGGGCTGCAGGCTAAATTGGCCGGTAATGCAAACATTGTGCTGCCGGTCATGGTGAAAAAACTTGTCGGTCCCGTCTTCGGTGGTTTTCTGACCGCCGGAATTCTTGCGGCCATCATGTCTTCTTTGGATAGTCAGTTTCTGTGTATCGGAACGATGTTCACGGAAGATATCGTCAAACACTATGCTGGCGAAGGAAAGATCGGTGACAAAAAATCCATCCTGATTGCTCGCGGATTCATTATTGGTGTTGTCCTCGTGACCTACTGCCTGAGCCTGCTGGAACCGAAGTCAGTGTTCACTCTTGGCGTCTGGTGCTTTAGTGGGTTTGCTTCGCTGTTTCCGTTGGTGTTTGCGTCGCTGTATTGGCGAGGGCTTACCAAGACTGGAGCCTACGCGTGCGTGCTCGCTGCGTTCGGTTCATGGTTGTACCTGTTTCGCGACTCCGGCTTCGCCAGCAACACCAAATACGCTTTGAACATT
The DNA here is from genome assembly GCA_964481505.1 of uncultured Planctomycetaceae bacterium. Taxonomy (GTDB): domain Bacteria; phylum Planctomycetota; class Planctomycetia; order Planctomycetales; family Planctomycetaceae; genus Fuerstiella. The sequence continues at coordinate 7,814 of CAYZYB010000152.1, forward strand.
CCCGGCACGGCTTATGAAATCATGCCGGTTGCTGCGATGTTCGTCTGTTCGGCGTTGGCTCTGGTTGTTGTGTCATTGGCGACCAAACCACCGAGCGATGAGCATTTGAGTCGGTTCTTTGATTAGGCGGACTGTGGCTGGCTGCGGAAGGTTGTGGTGCTGCGAGTAGGCGTTGCTGATTGTGGGCGGCGGCTGGAAGCCACCGCTACTGGGTGGGTTAGCTGACTGAAAGGAAGTTTCGGATCAGGTCGAATCCTTTTTCTGTCAGGAAGCTTTCGGGGTGGAACTGCACGCCGTGGACCGGGTGATCTTTGTGCTGCAGGCCCATGATTTCGTACCCATGTCCGTCGTCTTCGACCCAGGCGGTGATTTCGAGACAATCGGGAACCGTCTCCCGCGGCACAATCAGGCTGTGATACCGAGTTGCTGTGAAGGGATCCGGCAATCCTGCGAAGATTCCCTGACCGCTGTGCGAGATTTCTGATGTCTTACCATGCATCAGCCGATCCGCTCGAACGACCTTCGCGCCGAAGACTTCCGCAAGGCTTTGGTGGCCAAGGCACACACCCATGAGCGGCACTTCCGGACCGAATCGGCGAATCACATCGCACGATAAGCCAGCCTCGGCAGGAGTGCATGGGCCGGGCGAAATGATG
>CAYZYB010000153.1:0-8469 GCA_964481505.1 uncultured Planctomycetaceae bacterium
ATCTTCGAGTTCGTCGGCGCGGACTGTTGTCGTTTGCGTCGTGCTGAAGACTGCGGCAACAAGCAATAGCCAGGCAAGTTGATGGCTGCGTGATTTCATGGCGCATCAGTTTATCACGTGGGTAGCCGCCCGCAAAACTATCAAGAACTGCGGCGTCACTTGTTTTCGGCTTGCGATGATTCCGCCTGCGCGACCTTTGTTACGCAGTTCCTTCCAGCATCCACGCTAACAGCACCCACATCACGGTCAGTGGAATCATGGCCCACGACAAAACAGTTAACCCAATTCCGCTTTCTCGCAAACTGCTTCCCGCTCGGCTGGCCGCTGCGTCGCCGCCTCGTGTGACGAGTGTGTCGATGATGTTCTTGGCTTTGTACTTGTCTTCGCGGCTCACGACTGTGAAAAGCACTCCCTGAGCCGGCACGGTAATTCCGTAAACGGTTGCTCGCGTGATGATCACAATGGGAACGATCGCTGCGAAAACAGGAAAGCACCCCAGCACCGCGAATCCGATCAGATACGCGGCAGGAAGAATTATGAGCGTTAGCGGCAAGCTGATTTTCATGAGACGTCCAGCGACCAGAAACTGCAGAGCAACCGTCAACGACTGTGTGGCGAAGTCGATCCATGCGAACACAGGAATTCGATCTTCCTTCACCGGGTATTCGGCGTTCACAATTCCAGCCTGAGTCAGGTACAGCGACGTGCCGCATAGCGCCGTGATCAAAATGTAGCCGCAGATACTTAGCAAATACGGCGACTGCAGAACGCGCAGGAAACCAGCAAACGGATTACCTCCAGCAGCGCGTTCGGCGGGTGTGCGATTGACGCTGGCTTTGCAGCGTTCCAGATTTCGATACCAGATCAAGCCGACTTCCATCAGAGCTGCCGGTACCAAAAGAAACGGTGCCAGTCCGATTTTGCTGGAGACCTGTCCAGCGAATGCCGAACCCAGCAGCGCGCCTGCTGTTCCGCATCCCGCCACCATGCCGAACAATCGCTTTCCCTGGTCGGTTGTGAAAGCATCGGCCATCACACTCCAGAACAGCGACATCGCGAACATCACATACACACTGACCCACACAAAGAACGCTCGCGTGATTTGGTAGTTGTATTCTTCGCTTCCCCATTGCATGAGCGCGGCAAAGATCAGCAGGTTCACCATGAGAAATCGATACACAACCGGCACCAGAACCCGGCGCGGAAAGCGAGACACCAGTTGCGAATACAGCGGCACTGCAATCAGCATTGTGATGAAGGTGGCCTTAAACAGGTCCTGAAGCTTGTCGTGAAACTCACTGCCCAGTGCTTCGCGCACCGGACGCACCATGTAGTAGCCGCCCAGCAGCGTTGCGAACCACAGGCATGCCCACGACAATGCCGCACGCTCTTCGCGTTTTACCTGAAAGTAGTCGAATAGTCGGTCAAACATGGGATCTCCAGGCGAAACGATACCAGAGTGACCTTGTATTTCGGACGCTCAGCGAGAAATCGATCGCACTGCGTGAGAATTCGGCACGGGCCCGATTTCCCTCAAAATATCAACGAGACTGCGGGAACTTCCGGTGACGAAGTAAATCGGAGGGGCATCCCTGTCGACATTCTGGAAACCTCTCAGGAATTCCAGTGTCTGGTTGCCCGGAGGCGAGGGCCTCCGTAAACTTTGCGACTCAGCAGGCTGACAGTACCGCCCAAGATGCTAGTTTTCGCTGTTTAGCTGCCCAATTTCACTTCTCACAAAGCGACTCGCTCATGCGACACGTTCTTTCTGCACTCGTGATGAACCAGCCAGGCGTGCTGGCTCATGTTTCCGGCATGCTGGGTTCTCGAGCCTTCAACATCGACAGCCTTGCTGTGGGCGCTACGGAAAATGCTGAGTTTTCTCGCATTACCTTCGTCGTCAATGGCGACGAAAAAGTGCTCGACCAGGTCCGCAAACAGCTGGAAAAGCTTGTCACCGTCGTCAAAGTGCAGGATTACATCGAACGCGATTTCGTAGAACGTGACCTGATGCTGATCAAAGTCAGCACGGCCGACGGGCGTCGCACAGAAGTTCGCGAACTGACCGAAATATTCCGAGGCCGAATCGTCGACGTCGGTTCTGACCACGTAATGATCGAAATTTCGGGCCGCGAAAGCAAAATCGAGGCTTTCGTCGACCGAATGCGGGATTTCGGCATTCTGGAAATGGTCCGAACAGGTCGGATCGCGATGCTTCGCAAAGAAACGATCACTCAGGATCTGCCGCCGGACGTTATTTCGGAATGTTCAGAAGCAACCGCGTCCTGAACTGATCTCCCCCCGATTCCACTGTATTCTTGGGGCGGCACCGGCCGGCGGCGGAATCGAGCTGACGCTCGGAAATGCTCCGTTGTCGCTTTGAAATCGGTGGCGTTAGGACAGGAAACTCCGATAAAGCCTGAGCTGCCACCGTTGTTTTGCTCTCGAAACGTATCCCCTAAACACACCCTACTACACTTCTAAAACAGGATCGAATTCCATGGCTGCCAAGGTTTACTACGACGACGACGCTGATCTGAGTCTTCTGAAAGACAAGACGATCGCCATCATCGGCTACGGAAGCCAGGGACACGCTCAGGCCCAAAACCTTCGCGACAGCGGCTGCAACGTAATCGTAGGTCAGCGTCCCGGCGGTCCAAACTACGATCTTGCCAAGAGCCACGGTTTCGAACCTGTCTCCGCAGCCGAAGCGGCTAAGCAGGGCGATCTGGTCAACATTCTGCTGCCCGACGAAGTTCAGGGCGATGTTTACCGCAACGACATTAAGGACAATCTGAATTCCGGCGACCTGCTGATGTGTTCGCACGGTTTCAACATTCACTTTGGCCAAATTGTTCCGCCAGCAGGCGTCGACTGTGCCTTGGCAGCTCCCAAAGGCCCAGGTCACCTCGTTCGCAGCGAATACGAAAAAGGCGGTGGCGTCCCCAGCCTTATCGCACTCAGCGACGGCGCTTCCGAAACATCTCGGCAACTGGCACTCGCCTACGCCAAAGGCATCGGCGGAACTCGTGGCGGCGTGATCGAAACTTCCTTCGCAGAAGAAACCGAAACCGATCTCTTTGGCGAACAGGTTGTCCTTTGCGGTGGTGTTTCTGAACTCGTCAAAGCTGGCTTCGAAGTTCTTGTCGAAGCAGGCTATCAGCCGGAAATGGCGTACTTCGAATGTATGCATGAACTCAAGCTGATCGTCGACCTGTTCTACCAGGGCGGCCTCAACTACATGCGATACAGTGTCTCAAACACAGCCGAATACGGCGACTACAGCACGGGGCCTCGCATCGTCACCGCAGAAACCAAGGCCGAAATGAAGCGAGTTCTCGACGACATTCAGTCCGGCCGATTCGCTCGCGACTGGCTGCTCGAAAACAAAGCCGGCCAGGCTTCGTTCTACGCGACGCGTCGCCGCGAACGAACTCACCAAATCGAACAAGTCGGCAAAGACCTCCGCCGCATGATGACCTGGATCGACTCCAAAGAAGTCTAGCCGGGAAGCCCCGGCAGGCGATGGCGTGGCACGATAGGATTGTGCCTGGCATGTCGAATCGCCGAGGGAGTTTTTGGACGGGACGGATTGAAGCAAAGAGGGCTTGAACAGTTTATGCTGTTCAGGCCTTTTTTCGTGTGCGAATACCGGGCCTATGATTTGCGGGCATCGCTCAGGGGCTTTCGGCTTCTGACGTTTCCCGTGCGAGCAACAGCTTCCGCAACCAGACTTTTGATTCGCGGCCTTGTCCGCCTGTGTGAAGATGCATTCGAAGGAACTCCTGGGGCACCGTTGCTGTCCCGACATAAAGTCCGCCCAGAACTTTCCAGGAGGTCGTTGTTCGTTCACGATATAGAAAATAAATAAATTCACCTCGGCGAGCCATCCGCATCTCGTGGATGGATTTCACAGCGGCCGTTTTAATCGTTTGAAACGAATGCTCGCCGCCAGCGTCATCAACGCGTCTCAGGATTTCCATGTTCAGAACTCCCGCGTGACTGAGCCTGTGCTTGATTTCCAACATCGTGTGTTTTGCGTCGCTGAGTTCCACCTGCAGCGCGATGGCCGTATCGTCTTCCCGCCGCGGGCGATCAAGTTTCTCAACCTGAAGTTCCAGCGTGACATCAAAGTCGGCCGGAAGGGTGAACTTTGAAGTCAGCCCGACGGTAGACCAGTTTTCCGTTCCAGGCGAAACCAGATGAAAACCTTTTGGATTCGCCACAGCGGATTCCAGAACGATCTTGCCCAATGGGCCGAATTCTAAAGGTGACGGTGGCAACTCAGTGAAGTCATACTGACGTCTGGACGAAAGCCTGCGACGAGATTCATTCAGCGCAGCGACTGTGATATCGGGGACAGGGGGCTCTCGACCAGTGACACCATTTGCCCTGATCGTCAGCCGCTTCCAAATCACGCTGCTTTGGCCATTGCCTTCTGTTTCCTGGACCAAACGGATGCCGTCCCGATTCGTGGCAGCCAGACTCACTGTCTGGCTGTCGATCAGGCGAAAAATCTCCGAGTCGTATTCTGCAAACAGATAGTGCAACTTGTCGCCGATACGCTGGAGTCGCAAACGGCCGGACGTCGCCTCTTCTGCCGTCTTCTTTGGAAACAGATACCGAGTCTGGCCGTCTTCCTGGTGAAAAACAGATGACCAAACCTCATGACGGCCATTACTGTGTCGGCGATAAATACGACACGCGTCATTTGGCAGCTCGACCAGCAGCTGCGCATTGCAGTTTCCGTCTACTGAGGGTTTTGTCTGCAGATCAAGGAACTCTGCGGTGATTTCAAAATCTCCCTGCAGCTGAATACGCGGGCCAACGCCGTAAAAATGATATCCGTCACCGCCCGGGCGGTTCACGTGCAGGCCATCAGCCTGTTCTATGATGTCGGTTCCGAGACCCCCGTTAAACACGCCGAATAGGTCGTTTGGTAGTCCGGTCGTAAAGTCATGATCCAGTACAACGGGCAACTCACGCATCTCAGCAATTAGCAGAGCCGTCGGGTCATCGAACAGCTCCTGTTGATCGGGCGGCGGAATTGTCCTGGGCCAGCTCCCTTTCCAACGCACGTTCTTTACGCGAACTTCCGCCTGATCGGCGTAGTGGAACAATCCAAATGTCCGTTGATTGGTCGGCTCAATTTTGCGTGAACAAATCTGCTGGCCATTGAGTGTCAGGTCGACAGTATCGCCGACGAGTCGCAATTCAAGATGGTTCCAGTCGTCCGTCTTGAGCGGCAATGTCTCTGTCGAAGAATGCAGGATCTCGCTGTTTGCAGGGTCGACGCCTGTTCGATCATACTTGCCATCAGTGACCCAGTGAATTCGTACGCCTTCCGGCGACAGCAGAAAGACACAACGATCAAGGGCAGGGTGAGTGCGAAACGGGATTTCACCGTCTTCGTTGTACAGAAAGTCATATTCGATGACACCGTCTTCCAGCATTGGCCGGTGATATCGCAAGAGGCTTTCGAAGGATGTTCCCGCGTAGGGATTCCGCCGTCCTCGCAAAACGACCGTGTCACCGAAGACAGTGTTCGCAGCTTCCCAGCGCCAGTCTCCATAACGTCTGGCCGATTCTTCAAAGTAGGGAAGCCAGCCGGGAAGGTCTTCCTGAGCGATCAGATCGAGTTCGTCCGGTACAACCAGATCGCCAGTGATCGTTAAATTTCGGACGAAGCCATTCGTGTACCACGGGCTGTGGATCGCCAGCCAGGGATCTCCATTCCGACCACGTGGTCTCTGATGAACAGCTCGACCGTTTGCGAAAGTCCGATGAATTCCATCTTTGATCGCCATCCGAACGCGCATTGTTGTGCCCGGTTCTGTGAGTTTCGGATCAATGGCGTGACTCGCCATGTCGCGCTGAAAACAACCGGTCAGACAACTCTTCAAGTCGTAGCCGGGCCCTGCCCAAAAGTTGCCGTACCCCAAATGAATGTCTTTGTACGAAAACGTCGAGGTGTCCGCATCCACAGCAAGATCCCCCGTTATCGGGCTTTGGTAGTACAGGTAGTCATGATCATGAGAACTCACGTGCCGGACTTGTCCCGGTTGTGTCTTCCAGGTGGGTCGCGGATAGCCGTCACCGCGAGTCTGACAGGTCATGCGGCTAACGGGCGCCCAGCGTTTCAGAATCGGCAGTGCGACTGTTTTCGCATCGTGTTCTCCTTCCGCGCGATTCTCCACAACCTGTTTCAACGAATAAATGTGCCGATGCCAACGTTCACTGCGCGGACCACTTCCGTGACGCGTTTGTTCGTACAGAAGAAACGTGAGGTCGCGAGCAACTTCCCACGTTTCAGGATGTCTGGTTGCTGCCCATGTGGCCGCAGATTCCGGATAACGTTCCGCAGAGAACTGATTCGTCGCTTTGGCCAAAGCAAACAACTGTTTCAACAGCTTGTTTGCTCTATCGAAGTCACTCTCCGCCATCGCCACGACGGCAAGGAACGCTGCGCGACACTTTTTCTGTTCATGCGTTGACGGCGCCAGGTTTTCAAGAGTCGCCCGAAGTTCGTCGATACGCTGCAACGTCACGGCAACGGCGATTAGATCATAAGCCGGTGATACCAGTTCGCCCCCCGATGAGATTCGTCGCCCCGTCTCGGGCATCGATTCGTCTTCAGAGGGAACCGGCATCGTTGGAGTAAAATCTATCGTCAGTCGCAGATCCGAATGCGTGGATCCAGGAAGAATCCATCGTCGAAGGAATTCATAACGCTCTGCCGGCGCAAGTGGTGCCGCGCGCCTCCGAACGGCAAATTGATTTCGCGCAATCAGTTCTTCGCCAATGATGTGTCCCACAACGGAATCAGAGGGCTTCGCTGCGAAGCAATTGCCCGCAGAAAATACGAAGGCAATCAGAATCAGTGTGCGTCTGCGGTGGTTTTCTGACATTTTATTCACCCTTTTGTGGAGATCGTCTGTCAGCGAAATGGACTGTCGAAACAGACGCCATTGCCGCTCAATTTTCCGCTTTTATCTTCGCGCCAACTTATTCCGCTGACGTATGATCGTGAAGCACCAGCCAGCCTTTTTCTGACTTTTGCATGAGCAGAGTGAACAGACCGGTAGCGTCGCCCGTTTCTTTGTCGCGCGATAAATGAAAGCGGCCGAAGACTTCTGCGTATTCAGACGAAAGCGGTTTAATGCTGACCTCCTGAAAGGCCAGTGTGCCCATGAGCTTTCGATCGGTGTAACGTTTTTGATATCGCTCGAGCGTCTTTTCCCAACCGTTGGTGAATGTGTTTCCCGAGGCAAATCTGAGCCCTTTGACGTTGGCGTACCCAGCCATGAATCCTGGAATGTCGCCTTTGTTCCAGCATGCAACCTGAGCGTCCAGAGTTTGTTTGACGGCTGCGACCGTGGCAGATTCTTCTGCTGTGGAAATGTCGGTCGGCGTACTGGCCGAAGAGGTCGCACGCAGAATACAGACGACCGAGACGACGACAATCAACGAACTGGCAACACGTAACATCAGAGGTCTCCATTGGGCTGGGATTCACGTTTGCAGGCTATTCACATTTGAACCGCTTCAAGTCTATTGATTTCAATGTGTGGTGAACAATGGTATCGAAGTCCGATCAGGAATGGTGTCCCTGTGCGCTACAGCAGAGAGTACAAGCTTACCAATCGCCTTACGTCAACAAATCGTGAACGACGTTCCCGTGAACATCCGTTAGTCGGAAATGGCGGCCTTGATAGCGGTAGGTCAGCTTCTCGTGGTCGATGCCAAGCTGATGCAGAATGGTTGCCTGCAGATCATGCACGTGGACCGGGTTTTCGACGACGTTGACACTGTAGTCATCCGTTGCACCGTAAGTCATGCCCGCCTTCACGCCCCCGCCGGCCATCCAATAGGTAAAACAATTCGGATGGTGATCGCGACCGTAGTTATCACGGGACAGCTTGCCCTGGCAATAAATCGTGCGACCAAATTCTCCGCCCCAAACGACCAGTGTGTCTTCCAGCATTCCTCGCTGCTTCAGATCTTTCAGCAGTGCCGCGGTCGGCTGATCTGTGTCACGACATTGCGACGTGACTCCTTTTGGCGCATTTCCGTGAGCATCCCAGCCTCGGTGATAGAGTTGGATGAACCGCACGCCGCGTTCGGCAAGTCGTCGGGCAAGCAGACAGTTGTACGCGTACTTGCCAACCTGTGTGGCTTGTGGCCCGTACATGTCAAGCACACTCTTCGGTTCGTTGCCGACGTCGATGAGTTCCGGAACGCTCATTTGCATTCGGAACGCCAGTTCATATTGCGCGATGCGTGTTGAGATGGCCGGATCGTTATATCGCCCGGCTTGCGTCGCGTTTAATTCCTGCAGAGAATCAAGTGTTGTACGTCGTTGTTCGCGTGTCATGCCAGGCGGGTTGTAGAGATCGAGAATCGGGTCTCCCTGACCGCGAAACTTCACTCCCTGAAACCGCCCAGGCAAAAAGCCTGCGCCCCAAAGTC
>CAYZYB010000154.1:0-8468 GCA_964481505.1 uncultured Planctomycetaceae bacterium
CCGCTTAGCCCCGCTTCGGTTCCGGCATCAAACACGCCGTCGGCATCGTGATCGAACCACACTCGATCACCGATCTGTCGCAGGAGGTAGTCTTCAACTTCACCACTCTGGAACGCGCCACCCGTTGATCGCGCCGCTCCCATTTCATCAGCCGTATAGCGAAAGCGAGCCGCCATGAGACCGGAAGCTGTCGCGGGAACAGCAATGACCAGTGTGTGAGCACCGGCTGTCAGCGCCAGGTCGTTGGCAGCAACAGGAACAGCAAGCGGTGTGCCGTCGATGGTCGTGATTGTCAGTTCGTCAAGCACGCCATCGGCATCGAAGTCGATGAAGGCATTCAGAAAGCCGTCGGTCGTACCAATCACTTCGATGGAAGCAGAAGTACCTGGCAATAGCGGCGTGAGAAATCGCACGCCATCGTCATCGGCGCCATCCGCAACCGCCGTTGCCGAAGGCTGACCGTCGACTTCATCATCGATGGAGAATCCGAGGAACGTTGATGTCCCGCGTCGGTGAGACGGGCCACCACTGGCTGACAACGTGGAATAAATATCCGGAAGGTCACCGAAATCGAAGAGATTTGTCGACGTCGACAGTGTGAAAGATGCTGAGTCTTCGTCGTCTTCATCCTGATTGTGATCATCATTGTTCGGCGTCGAATCGAAGTCCGGCTCGTTCGCAGCCGCAATCTGCGCCGTGTTAACAACAGTAGTGCTCGTCAGCGTTCCCACCAACACTACTGCATCGTCTTCGTCATCTTCGCTGCGATCACCGTTGTCGTTTGCCACAACAGAATCGACATCAGATTCATTGTGCGAAGCCACCTGAGCTGGACTGACCAGCACATTGCCGACCGTCCCGGAATCGACAGTTGCCTGATAGGTCAGTGTCTCGATATCACCCGGCAATATTCGATTCGGCAGAATCCAGGTTGTGCCATCGAATGTACCTTGAGAGGCAACAACAGAAACCGGGAGAAAAGTCAGCCCTGCTGGCAGGACATCGGTCACTGTCACACCGGTGGCTGGCGCATCAGCCGTCAGCTGATTATTCGTCAGTGTGACGATAAACGTGACAGTTTCGCCTTCAACCGCGAACTTACGATCGGACAATTTCGACAGTTCAATGTCGATTCGCGTCTGAAAAAAACCAAAGTCAAGGGAATGATCGGTTGACCCGGCTGCACCGCTGGTGAATGCCACAACCGCTCGATCAGTCACACCGTCCGCATCGTCGTCGAAGCCTGCCGCATCACTGTCAATGCGATCATCGACGATGGAATATTCAAAGTTCCCGGCAACAGAACCATCAGCGAATTCGAAAACCACCGTACCGTCGTCTTCTACGCGAGCAAATCCACCTTCTGTATTGCTGATCACAATCTCAACGCCGTCCGCATGCAAACCGGTTGCGGAATGAACATCAATCCGCTGCGAACGAGCTGTATCCAGAGAACCGTTGAGGTCAGAATCGAAAGCCGCAGCACCGGTGACTGCCTGAATTGTCGTCGCCACCAAAGCAGGACTCTGGTCACGTTGAGTCACCCGAAACTGCGCGAGATCGCCCCCCGTAAGAAACTCCGACGGTGCGACACGGACCTCATAGTTCGTCAACGCTCGCAAACCAACAGGATCAGCGCCGTCAGAATAAGCGACGTTGCTATCGTTGAAGTAATACTCTCCAGCGGCGTTCGTCGTCGTGGACCCGACCTGCACAGGGGACAGTGGATCAGACACGTCAAACAACCCAAGACTGATGCTTTCCAATGGAGCTTCGCCCGCATCCTGAATGCCGTCTTTGTCGAGGTCGTTCCATATTCGGTTACCGATCTCAATCGACAGATTGTTGACGTACTCAAGATCTCCAAGACCGTTGTTCTTTCCGAACGTCGTGATATCCGGCACATCTGAGCCGGTAAAAAGATCCAACGCTGAGGTCTGAGCGCCTGTCGCGTTGTCCAGACCAATCACTCCGCCAGCGAAGAATGATTCCGGGTCGATCGCAGTCGTCAGCACCGTGTTAAACCCAGGCACTTGAACGAGTGCCCCCTGAGCTACTTCCGGGTGTAACAGAGTTGCGATAGGATCAAACAGTGCTTCATCACCGACATAGTATTCTGTCGTGTCGCCCGCCGTGTGGCCTGGTTCAACCGTCCAGGAATCAGCCGCTGTTTGACGAAGGCGAAGAATCTCACCGCGCGTATCATGGTAGAACAGGTCAGGAGAACCACTCGCGTCGCTATCCGCCCCTGTCAGATCACCCGTCATGTGACCGATCTGGTCGCCGATGCGATCACGAAAACCAAGGATCATGTCCCCGTTGTTGTCGAATTCAATGTCCGTCAACCACGGCTGCGCATTGCCGACAACAAAGAAGTCACCTGCGGCATCATAAAACGTCGGCAGGGTTGTGAAGTCACTCGACCACTCCTGCCAACCGCCACCATTCACTCGCGTCCCTAACGGAAACGACGACGCAGGCGTATTTCGAAACTGCCCGGTCGCTGGATCGAACACATAAACAAACGCTTCAAGATCGAGAGGACTCGCGGTGGATTCGGCCGAATTCACCATCCCCACGTAGACCAAACCATCCCGAACCTCAAGCGCGAAAGGACGAATGTTGATGGTCGGATCGACACCCAGGTCGCCGAGTGCAATCCCGCCGTTTGTCGGCGATGTCAGGGCATCTCCAAGAATCGGAAAGGTCTGAATCGTCCGCGTATCACCGGCAAGATAGTCAATCGGAGAATTGTTACCCGCCGAACCAATCGGAATCTGAATCAGCTCACGGGTCGCCAGATTGATCGTGAACAAAAACTGCCCATCCTGACTGATCTCAACGTCTCCAAACGCAACTTTGCCAACTGCATCAAAAGCCGGAGCGTCAGTAAACCAGTCTGACCGATCATGGCTGTCCGGTCCCGCAGAATCTGCCCCAAAAAAATCATCGAGGCGGATGAACGTCGACACAATACCCGTCGAAGTAATTCGATAGATGGCACTGTTGCCATCCGGACCGATATCAGAATGCCGTTTATGAAATGCGGCGACAAACTGATCTCCACTAAAAGAATGTACAGCCAGCCCGTTGGTTGAACCAACCTCAGCAATCGTGGCCAATGTGGCCCTGACGGTTCCGTCTGCGTTAAACGCAAGAACAGCAGGCTCCACCGTGGGATCAAGCGTACTCTGCCCACTGTACACGAAACAGGTCGTAATAAATTGCGCCTGAGCAGTCGGTTGATAGAGTGCCAGATTCGCCGTGACTGTTGTCGTCCCCGCATCCAGAAAAGCCAGGCTGCTAACAGTGGTACTGCTGGCTGGCGGCGATGCCGCAGTCGTTGTGTTCAACGAAACGTCCTGCCCAACAAACTCCAGCCGTACTGCTTCACTCGTGACTCCGGCAATGGAGTAGTCGCCGGAAGCATTTGTGACTGCCGACCCGGACAACGTGCCGTCCGGAGCGAAAGCATTCACCGTAATTCCGGCAACGCCGGCTTCCCCACCATTCACACCGTCATTGTTCACGTCAAGAAACGCTCGACCAGTCACAGTCCGTGTGACCGCCGCCGCTCGGACATCGATCGCCTGAGTGTAATCATCATCTTCCGTCGTTGAAGCGTTGCTGCTGACAGAATCGACGTCCGTTTCGTTCAACGCGGTCACTTCTGCCGCGATCGCAATGGACGTTCCCGATGTCCCTGCAGCTGCGTTGGCCGTGAGCGTGATGGTTTCGGACTGGCCCGGCGCCAATGTAACTCCGCTCAGATCCCAAACACCGGTTCCCGCGTTAAAACTCCCCGCCGTCACAGAATTCGTGGCCAGTGTCAGACCGACAGGAAGCAAATTGCCAATCTGAAGACCAGTCGCATCTGTGGTGGCCGCTTCGGAATTGTTCGTTACTGTCACCGCATAGCCAACGCTGTCACCTTCCGCGACAGGAGCTGTAAACGTCGTCCCGGTCAATTCGATATCAACAAGGGCCGGGGTGAACTCCACAGAATTGGCCGCGGTCGTGCGAAACGTTAACTCAACGTTAGCTCCCGGCGCGATCGATTGTCCTACCGACCAGATGCCACTGACTTCATCAAACACGCCGCCAGCCGGAACCACGGCAGAACCGGGAATCACAGTCTGCCCGGACGGGACAAGATCGCGAACCACAACCCCCGTTGCAGGAGACGTTGCATTGGTCGCGTTGTTCGTGACACCGATCGTCCAGGTAACGCCGTCGCCAATCTGTGGTGACAGCGTGTCGACTTGCGTTGAGACTTCCAGATCGATGCGTTCCAGTGTGATGCTTGCGTTATTCGAAGCTGATGGCGAAAGATTGGCACCACCTTCCGTTTGAGCGAACGCGGTTAGCGTGGCGTCCGTGTTAAACACGGGAGTGCTTCCCGGAAGATTCAGAACAGTGACGTCGTAGAAAGCAATCGCGATATTGCGTCCAGGCTCTGCCGACGATAGTGCATCGAGCACTCCGCAATGATTGGGAAATGCCACGGAACCCAACGTCGCTCCGGGATCATCCAGAACAATGCCCGTACCAAACAAGCCCGAACCGTCAGTGGTGGCAGTCAACTCACGAAACGATAATGGCACTCCCGTACCATCAACCACCTGCAGGGACTTCGGAACATAGCTCACCCCCGACGGGAGCACATCACGAAAAGTAACATCGAATGCGGTCCCGTCAGTTGCTCGGTTTTCGACCAGTATCGCCAGACGAATGGTATCGCCGGGATTGGCATTGGTCAGATTCGCATCCAAAGGCTGCGGCGTCGTGCCGGTACGAATCGCATCTGAACTGATCACACCAAAAAACGGGGAATCGCTGCTGCCCGGTTCCGCAAATGTTACACCTGTTGGCCCGGTTGCAGCGTCAAAAGTCGCCGTCGGATCCGTCGACGCAATCACTCCCTTGGTAATGGCAACATCAGGCAGACCACCAGACACTCCCGCTAGTAAACACCGATTCTCAAGAGATTCAACAAGCCGCGTTTCTACTTTAGCGCTTTCCACGCGAGAAGCACGGCGGCGCGAACGGCTGATTACATCCCGCTGGCAAACAGAGCGGCGGAACAGGTTTTTGAGCTCTGAAAAAGCAGACATGACTTGGTCGTAGAAAGAGAAACGCTGGCCAAACGCAGACAGTTCACTGTCTCACCAGGATCGGCCATGCCCCTCCGACAACCTGGGCAAAGTTTGACGGTTATTCTACGTGGGTGAATTCTTCCGATTCGGCTGACTTTGCCGTTCGCGAATTCTGCCGGTTTCAGGTGCAACCGGAAGGATTGCGCAGTTTTTCACGGTTGTAACGATACTAATGATTCGTCACGCCGCACCGATTGACCAATCCGCCGAATTCCGCCCGCCGCGCATGACGAAACTCGATGTATGTTCGTCCGCCTGTTTTTTGTGCCGCTCATAACCATCAGCCTGGTTGCTTCGTGCTGCGCGCAGAACCCGTCAACTGGCTCCGCTTTTTCCTCCAGTCGCTATCCCGGATTCACATCCGGCACCAGCGCGGGTTACTCAGCAAACCCTATTGCTATCCCAGGCAATTACGGAGCTTTGGGTGTTCAACAGAATCCACCTGCAGCCCCATACAATATCCCCGAAATCTCAACGTTAGAAGGCTACCTTCCGGCCAACGACCATTGCCAGACGCAGACCTGCCCACCGGTTTCGTGCGCACCATGCTGCAATTCGCCATGCGACGTTTGCGACAGAAACATAGCGTTCGATGTGAGCTCGGCTTTGATGTTTCGCAGCCGACCGGATACTCGGCCACTTGCAGTTTCTGCCACCGATGCAACTCAACAAATCAACGGCAGTGACTTCGAATTTGACATAACGCCCGGCATTGAAGCGGGAATCATCGGATACGACGTCGCTCCGCAGTTGGACTTCGAAGTACGTGCCATGTGGCTCGAAGACTGGACCAGCACCGCAACAGAATCATTCACCGATACTACAGTCGGGATTTCGGCAACGCCGCCACTCGGCACAACCGGGCCGCGGTCGGGATTTGCTTTGTACGATTCTCGATTTATCAGTGCTGAATTCAATGCCCACTATCGCATGCCCCAGCTGGTTCAGGGTTGCACAGTACTACTCGGGATACGCGCCATTCGACTCGACGAGCGATTAAACATAACCCTGACAGATCCGAACGCTGCCCTGCCCGATGAACTTGTGCGAACGCGCACGAACAATCGTCTCATCGGCCTTCAGCTCGGTGTCGACAAAGTCTTCGCCAACGATTGCAGTTGGTGCCTAAAATTCACAGGCCGTGCGGGACTGTACGGCAACAACGGACATCAACGCTCACGCCTCATTTCGCTTGCCACTCCACCGGTCACATTTCCAGCCGGTGAAGATGGCGGCAACCTGGCGTTTCAGGCCGAACTCGGCGTCAGCGGAAAATTTCGCCTGTCGCCCTGCGCCAACCTCATTGCCAGCTACCGCGTGATGTTCCTCGATGGCGTCGCACTCGCGCCCGACCAGATCTCCGCCACAAACTTCCTCACGCGAACAGGCTACGACAGCAATGGCTCACTGCTGCTGCACGGAGTCACGATCGGCGTTGAACTGGTCTTTTAGACGCAGCCAGTCCGCAGACGCACAACGGAATCGTGCCCATTTTCCTGTGCAATGGCATCACCCGAAGGCCGCTACTAAACTGCACGGATCCATTTCATGCGTTCACGCGAAAGCAACACCCGTGGTTCAACAACTCGCCGCCATTCTTTTGTTCGCCTTAACACTTCAGCTCGCCAGTGCTGCTGATCCGCCGAATGTCATTCTGTTTATCGCCGACGATGTTAGCTGGAATGACTATGGCTGCTACGGCAACGCTTCCGCAAGAACCCCCAACATTGACGACCTTGCGGCCAATGGCATTCGCTTTGACCGTGCATATCTGACAGCCAGCAGTTGCAGCCCGAGTCGTTCGAGCATCATCACGGGCCGTTACCCACACAACAATGGCAAGGGTGCCGAACTGCATAAGCCGATTTCCGGACACATTCCATGGTTTCCGGAACTTCTTCGCGCTGCGGGATACTACACCGCCCTTTCCGGAAAACATCACATGACGTCCACGGCACCGAAAAAAGGACCGGATGCCAGACCACTGCCTTTCGATCATGTCAGTGGAGGCAAGACCAAAAGAAATTCAGGCGGCCACGCCAACTGGGTGTCGGTCACTCAGAAACGGCCTAAAGACAAGCCGTTTTTCTTCTGGTTCGCTGCCTATGACGCACATCGTGGCTGGGATTCTGACAAACAATGGGACGCCGATCGTTATGGCCCGATGCACAAACCCGCTGACGTTGTCGTGCCGCCATCTCTGATCGACGATGACGCCACGCGCGACGACCTGGCATCGTACTACAACGAAGTCACACGTTTCGATCACTACATCGGAGAAGTTGTGGCCGAGCTAAAAGCTCAGGACGAACTCGACAACACGCTGATCTTCGTCATGGCAGACAACGGCCGCCCTTTTCCTCGAGCAAAAACGCGACTGCACGATTCCGGCATGAAAACGGCTCTGGTCGCACACTGGCCAGCGGGCATCAGGAAGACCGGACCGAACGATAGCCTTGTCAGCGTGATTGACCTGGCACCAACAATTCTAACACTGGCTAACAGCACGATCCCTGAGACGTTTCAGGGAGTCTCCATGCTGCCATTGCTCGATGGCTCTTCAGCCAACACACGTCAATACGCATTTTCCGAACACAACTGGCACGACTACGAAGCGCACGGTCGCAGCGTTCGACACGGTGACTATCTGTTGCTCAGGAATTTCCGGCCCGACCAGCCATTGCAGGGGCCCGCGGATTCTGTGAGGTCACCGTCTCATGCAAGCCTGTTAGCCAAGCAAGACACGGGCTCTCTAAGCGCCGCACAACAGGATGTGTTCCTCGCACCGCGGCCCGCTCTTGAAATCTACAATATCAAAGCCGATCCCCATCAGCTAAAGAACCTCGCTAACACAGAAGACGTCGCATCAATCCAGAAAGATCTGGCAACCGTGCTGGATCGCTGGATGGACGAAACCGGCGACAGCGTCCCAACCAAAATCCGTCCGGACACATTCCACCGAATCACCGGCAAACCGCTACCGCCGGAAGAACGCGACGAAACCGGCGCAATCACTCCCGGTGAAGACCGCAGCGCCGATAAAATCAACGCCCCAGGCCCAAAGTAACCGCGCATTCAACCACCATCGCAACACGATGAGCTCTAAATCTCCCTCGGCGCCGTGAACCACCACCTCAATCCCATGCCTCCACGCCATCGCCCCGTCGTGGCTCACGACAAGATGCCGCGAGCGACGAGGTTGTTGATGCGGCGAGCGGTGTCGGCGAGACCATCGCAGACGGCCTGGGAATAGCTGCGACCGTCGGTTGTATCGATGCCGTGACGCGGATCGGCGGCGCGGAGACCTTCCAG
>CAYZYB010000155.1:0-8416 GCA_964481505.1 uncultured Planctomycetaceae bacterium
GCCGAGTCCGTAACTAACCCACGCTCCCATGCTTGGCCGTCCGGCGATCACCGAACCCGTTTGGAAAAGCGTTGCCGCCGGATCGTGATTGATCGCTTCGGTATACATGCTTTTGACGATACAGAGTTCGTCGGCTACGCCAGCAAGGTGTCGCTGCGGATGGCTAAGCCACGCACCGCTGTTCCCGTGCTGTTGAAATCTGAGCGAACTTGGTGCCACGGGGAAAGACGTCTGACCGGAAGTCATCGTTGTCTTGCGTTCGTCCGGGTAAATCGACTTTGGAACTTCCTCGCCAAAGCGTTTTGCCAGTTCAGGCTTGTGGTCAAACAGATCCATCTGAGCGGGACCGCCGGACTGGAACAGGTAGATGACGCGTTTGACTTTGGGCGGAAAGTGCGGCAGGTCGTCGAGTCCGCCGATGCGATTTCGCTGCGTCTCTCCGGCGTCGGCATCTGCAGCCGTCAATGTTCCTAACGCCATCGCGCCCAGTCCCAGAGCGCTGCCTGCAAGGAATGCTCGGCGAGTTTGCTGTGCGTGAAGTTCGTTAAGTATGTTCATGGCTTAATTCTGACTCATCGCTTCATCAAGATTCAGGATCGTATTCGCGACCAGCGTGTATGCCGCCAGGACGGGTGCATCATTTTTGTTGTTGTACGGTTTCTCGCCGATTGTTAGCAGCTTCTTTGCGGACTTCGGCTGTTCGTGAAACTCTTTCAGAAACGTGTTCAAATTCTCCACAAGCAAATTGACTTCGTCCGTTCGTGGCTGGCGACTCGTGACCATCCGAAAGGCCCAGCCGATGCGTTCGGCCGCGCTGTCTTCGTGTCTGTCCAGCATGCGTTCGGCGAGGAAGCGGGCTGATTCGACAAACGTGACATTGTTCAGCATCGTCAGCGCCTGCAGCGGTGTCGTCGTCATGTCTGTGCGAACGATGCACGTCTCTCGAGCGGCCGCGTTGAAGGCCATCATTGTCGGCGGCGGAACCGTGCGGCGCCAATATGTGTACATACTGCGGCGGTAGAGTTTGTCGCCTTTGTCCTGAGCATACTTTGCATTTGAGATGCTCTTCCAGATTCCGGGAGGCATATACGGTTTGACCGACGGACCGCCGATTTTTTCGACTAACAGTCCGCTGTTGAAGAGCGCTGCGTCGCGAATTGCGAACGGGGATAGCCGACGTCGCGGGCCGCGGGCCAACAAGCGGTTTTCCGGATCACGAAGCAACAGACTCTCCTCAGCGATCGACGATTGGCGATATGTGGCGCTCGTCACGATTCGCTTGTGCATCGACTTCACATCCCAGCCGCTTTTCACGAACTCCGTCGCCAGCCAGTCCAGCAACCCGGGATGGGACGGTTGTTCGCCCTGCACGCCAAAGTTCTCACTTGTTTTGACAAGGCCAACGCCAAAGTAGTGCTGCCACATTCGATTCATCGTGACGCGCGCGGTCAGCGGATTCCGAGGACTCATCAGCCATTGCGCGAGTCCAAGTCGGTTCTGCGGCCAGTCATCCTGCCAGCCGCCCAGTACTTTGGGGGTTGCTGGCGAGAGCTTCTCGCTTTCGTCCGGTTGATCGTACTGGCCTCGGACCAACCGATACGTATCGCGCGGCGTTTTCAATTCGTGCAACACCATGACAGTCTCTGGCGACCCAGGCTGCGGCCGCGGAACTGAAGTCTGAACGATTGTGATCTTCACTGGTTCAGGCTCAACAAACTTTGCCTCTTCGTCAGAAAGTTTGGGCCACGATTTCGGGACCGAAATAAAGGGTGGACTGTTTCCGTTGTTCGGACCTAACCCTGCTTCCGCAACGTTGTTGAAGAACGCGAACAGGCTATAGAAGTCTCGCTGTGTGATTGGGTCGTACTTATGATCGTGGCAGCGGGAACATGTCATTGTCAGGCCGAGAAACATCGTCCCGGTCGTTTCCACGCGATCCGCGACGTACTCAACAATCCATTCGTCCGGGATAGCGCCGCCTTCGGAATTGATACGGTGATTGCGGTTAAATCCGGTTGCGACCTGCGTAAAAAAATCTCGATCAGGAAGCAGATCGCCGGCCATTTGTTCAGTGACGAATTGATCGAAGGGCATATTGTTGTTGAGAGCTGAGATCAGCCAGTCCCGCCACACCCACATGTACCGCAATCGATCATTCTGATAGCCGTCGGTGTCGGCGTATCGTGATGCTTCCAGCCAGTCGAGAGCCATGTGTTCGCCGTATCGTTCAGAGGCAAGCAGCCGATCGACAACGGATTCGTAAGCACTGTCCGAAGTGTCACTATCGAACGCGTCAAGTTCTTCGGTCGTCGGGGGAAGGCCGGTGAGATCAAACGTCACGCGCCGTAGCAGCGTTGCTTTGTCGGCCGACTTCGAAGGATTGAGCCCCGCGCTTTCGAGTTTTGACAGAACGAAGCGATCGATTTCGTTGTTCGGCCACTGAGTGTTCTTCACGAGTGGAAGTTCCGGACGCACGGGCGGAACGAATGCCCAATGTTGATCGTTCTCGGGCCACTCTGCCCCTTCCTTCAGCCACTGCACCAATCTGCTGCGATCAGCGTCAGCGAGAACGCGATTGGAATCTACGGGTGGCATTCGCAGATCGGGATCCTCGGTCGTCAGTCGCTTCAGCATTTCCCCGGAGGCCAGCACCTTCGAAGCCATCGTCGAAGCTCGGTCATCCAGCCGCAATTCCGTGGACCTTGCTTCGCCATCAGGCCCGTGGCACGTGTAGCATGCATCGGACAAAATTGGCCGGACATTCTTCGCAAACGCAATTTCATCGGCGCAGATTGTCGACTGAGTCAGCATCGCGATCAGGACGGCAGTGATGCTTGCTTGAAAGTTCATAGGCTGATCACGCTCGTGTTCTAAAGTGCACGAATTGTTTGCTCGTTGCATTCCAGTGTAGTCAACAACCTGGCTGCAAGCATCAGCGAAATGGAGTCCCCGCCACGAAATCGAAACGTCAGCACAAAGTGGCGTGCCAGCCCGACTTCGGCGACCAAATCGGTCACAATGTTGATGGATAGTTCCAGAGTGTTCCAATCATGGTTACGGACTATCGAACCATTTCGAATCTGCCGCATCGACTCGGACGACGTTTTTTTCGCTGTCACTGTTAGGCAGGAGCACGCTACCTGACTGCGACCGTTCGACACAGACCGGGCGAATACCAAACTCGTCGAAGACCTCCGAGTAGTTGCCTACATTGTGCTCCTTTGGCCTCTTTCTGTTGCTGTGGTTGTAATAATCGTCGTTGGCTTCCTGATCACGACGCGTGCGATATTTGATTGGAGATTCGAATGGAACGCAAAGGTTGCATTCGGTGACCAGGCTACCTTCGCCACCCGCGAATTCGAGAACACGATGGTGGAATCCTCCGAGGACCGGAATGACACCATCAAATTCATGAAACACAATTACCCAATCGCTGCCCTGAACCTGAACAACGGTGTTGAATGGAAGCCCACTGAGTTCACCCGCGGGTGAAATTGGCAAATTCCTTTCGACCGGACGTTTCAGTGATTCTTCATAGGCATCGGAAACTGCATCAATTGGTGCTTCGACAAATAACATGACCCAGGGAACCGGCCATTTCACGTAAAAACTGATGAACGTGTCTGCGTCTGACATGGTGTGCTCCCTGAGTTTTCGGCGGACGGTTGGCGACTGCTTGATGCCCGATTTCTGCTACTCTGTTTCGCTCAGCCGCCAACCGCTGTTGAAGTTTGCCGCCCAGACCGTTTTTTCTTCAAAACTGCCGTCGTTCTTCTTTGTGAATTTCTGCACGGCGATGTCGCCCAGTCGAGGAAACAGCCAGGAGTTGGAGTTTTTGAAATCGGGTTCGTGGAATGTATGCCCGGAATTGATGACGACGTATTTTGCCGGGTTCAATGGGCTGGGAAAGATCATACTGACGGCGTGATCGGCTGTGCTGTAGCTCTTGCCGTTAACGACAATTGTTTCGTTCGTCCATTCGATCGGCAGCCTGGGTAGCATTTTTTTCAGCACCGAATTTGAAGACGGATCACCGAACAATACGAGGTGCGAGCCTTCGATGATGTCGTCATTGAGGTTGGTGTCGTCGACAACCGGAACTTTGGCTCGCATCCATTTGTCGAACTCAGCTTCGAACCGACCGAACGTCCAGTCCGACCACGCTTTGTGAGCTTCATTCTGTGTCTTGCCTGTTGGCATTACACAAACGAACCGACTCATGAAGGCATCATCAATCGGGCCCTGAAGATTTTTACGTTTGTGCTGAGAAGGATTATCTTCGAACGCTCGTGAATCATCGTACGACAACACGATCCAGCCACGGCTTGTTTTTTCATAAAACACGTTCGGCAACAGGCCCTGAGCCGCGTCGTAGCACGGCAGTGTTTCACCGTCGATGTTGGCAAACTGCCCCACGTCCCGCGCGAGACTCAGAACGGCAACATTGGACGTGGTCACGTCGACATCACCTTTGTCGTTGATCTTCGCGTCAACTGTGGCGGGTTCATAGACCTGTTCCATTTCTTCGATAGTCACCCAGTCACACGAATTGTACTTTAGAGTTTTCGTGGTGAAGCGAACGTGTCTGCGGCCAAGATTTCGCCGACGACCGGCCTTTGACTTTTCGAGATGAAAGGCCATGAATTCTTTGAAGCTGTCCGGATGGAACTTGTGCCCCATGCCTGGACCGATCAGCAGCTTGATATCAACGTTCTGCTTGGTGGCTGCTGCAACGACGCTTGTGCTGGCGACCAGTTGAGCATCCTTTTCGCCGCCGTAGGTGCAGACCGGAACGTTGAATGCGTTGAGTGAATAGTCGATGGCGTCGTAGATGCCAAGGTTCGCATGCTGCCAGGGCGGGCGCTGTTCTGTTTGATTTTGGTAGTTGTAAAAATCGACAAACCCGGCTCCCGGACCGACGGACGTCCAAGTTGCCGGATGATGAAGACCCAAATGCCACGCGCCTGCGCCACCCATCGAAAATCCGTGAAGTGTGATGCGGTTGTCGTCGATGCGAAACCGGCGTCGAACATCGGACATGGCTTCGAATACATCTGTTTCTCCCGCCCAGCGGTACGCATTGTTGCCGCGACCGTAGACATCCAGCTGAATCCAGTTCTGGCCCTTCGCCAGCGGCTTGCCTTCGTGCCGATGAATAAAGTTAACTTCATTCATGTCGTTGGCGCGGCCGTGAAGTTTGACGTGCAGCGCCCAGCGGTCGCCGGACAACGGATTGATTCCGTCGGGCAGCGAAACTGCGTACGGCTGAATCGAATCGTCGACTCTGGAAACATATCCGCGAATCGAAACACCACTCCGCAAAGGCCATGATGGTTTTCCGGTGATCAGTTCGTCGGCCCGTTCTGTTCCTCGTTTCAGTGCTGTTGCTGCCTGTTTGGCGTAATCCTTTTTGGGGAATTCGTTGTGCCGCAGCATCCATTCGACAGCTTTGGCAAAGACCTCAACATCAGCGATGTGCAGCCGACCATCTCGATTATCCAGCTCCGGGTTCTGACGAAGTTGAGTGACTTTCTGCTGCAGCGTTTTCAGCCCGCTTTGAAGTTCGGCGAGCGTTTTCGCATCGGGTTCAGCGGCAGCCAGGTGTGCACTGCCAAGAATCAGAATCAGGGCTGGCAACAT
This sequence comes from uncultured Planctomycetaceae bacterium, assembly GCA_964481505.1. Classification (GTDB taxonomy): domain Bacteria; phylum Planctomycetota; class Planctomycetia; order Planctomycetales; family Planctomycetaceae; genus Fuerstiella. Next base: position 5,641 of record CAYZYB010000155.1, read on the forward strand.
CGCACTTCTCTTCATCTTTTTGCCTCGTTTGTCTGGATAGTGCCAGGTGGTTTTCTGCAACGACAGAACGGAGACGCGCCAGAGTACGCGAGCAGCTTTCCGTTTGCCGCAATCTACGATGCGCGTTCTGCGGATTTGAATTCACACCCGTTGTGGGCTCCGTCGCAGAACGGACGTTTTGCGGATGCGCCGCAGCGGCACAATGCAACGGTTTCTTTTCCGCCTGTGTCGAAAGTGTTGCCGTCGGCATCTTCGATTGTGATTGGACCGGTGACGAGAAACGGACCGTTATCTCGAACAACAACTTTGACATCTGACATGATTTTCAATTCCTGAATAGCGTTAAAAAGCAGGGCGGCCGAACTTTGGCCGTTCCTGGGTTCGTGATGACCCAACGAGTAGGCTACTGTTTCGCGAAGGGCACAACAATCGTGGAAGCTGTGAGTGTGGCTCACAAAATGGGCTTAGACTGTAGCCGCGATGTAGTTGATTGTTGCACGAACGAGTGGTCCCATTTTGGGTGGACTGGCTTCGACGTGAACCGGCAATCCTTCGTCTCGCATCGTTTCGCTGCAAGTGGGGCCGATACTGGCCACGACCGCTTTCTGAACGGCTGCCCGCCAGGCGTCGCGCATTTGCATCTGATCGGCCACCTGCAGAACGTGTCGAATCTGCTGAGCACTCGTAAACAGCAGCGCGTCGAATTCGCCGGCAACTGTTTTTGTGACCGCCTGCTTTAGCGGTTCGAGATCGTCGGGCAGTGCCCAGCGGTAGACCGGAATCGGCAGCACCGTGGCTCCGCGATCCACAAGAGCAGCGTAGAAATCGGGATTCGCCACACCGTATTCCTGCACTGCGACGGTTTGTCCATCGATCGAAATGTCGGCCGCTTCCATGGCCGTCAACAGATCTTTCCAGGTGTTGGGAGCTGGGGCCTTCACGGTGTACCTGAGGCCCAGTTTGCTGAGCGCAGCGGCGGGTTTGGGGCCGCGGACCAGCAATGAGATCGCCGCCAGCTGTTCCAGAAGCGGTTCACGAAGTTGTTGAGTGTCTGCGACCTTCAGCATGGCTTCTGTGCCAACACCGGTTAGCAGAACCATGTGTGAAACGCTTCCACCGATGACTGCGCGAATGGCTTCGACCGCGATCTCATTTTCTTCGACGGGCACTTCCTGCATTGACGGCGCGACAAAGGCTGTGCCACCGAGGCGTTCGATGAGTGAACGCATTTCTCCGGAACGGCGGCTTTCGAATGTGCAGAGAGTAGAAGTGGGAGTGGGCATGAGGTCTACTGGGCCGCTCGGCGAAAGCTTCGTGAAAAGTAATCAACGACACCGTGCTCGTCGATCGAAGTCACAAGGTCGACGTTGGTTTGACCGGTGAAAGTGCTGCGACGATCAATGACCGTCATGCCGCGAGTTAATTGCCCAACCGTTTCGACTTCGGCGCAAACGGCTTCGACCGTAAATGCTTCTGCCTGAGCTGCAACCGCCAGTGCAACAACTCCATGCAGCGGAATTCCCTCGAAAGCCAGCTCCTGGCGGTTCGCTCGAATCGAAAACTGCAGCAACGACGACAGCACTTCGCCGTTGGTCGTGGATTCAATCAGCTGTGTCAGCTGGTCGACGTCTTCGAACGTCAGCATGGCGGATCCACTCACATCCAGCGGAGCAAGAATCTTAGTCGACGGCAATTCAAACACTGCCGCTGCGGCTTCGGGATCGCTCCAGATGTTGAACTCCGCAACTGCCGACACGTCGCCGCTGAATTTGTTGACTCCGCCAAGGCAGATGATGCTCTCCACCAGTTCCGGGAATTCCGGATCAAGTTCACAGGCCGCAGCAATGTTGGTCAATGGCCCCAGCGCCAGCAGACGGACTTCGTGCGGAAACTCGCGGACCAGATCCACTATCACTTTGACCGACTCACGGCGATTGTGCAGATCAGGCACTTCGATCTCGAGATCACCCAATCCATCTTTGCCAAAGAAGTGATGGCGATTGGGCACTTCGCCCGGCGTGAACCGGCCAGCAATGGCAGGCAGGGCCGACTGCCCGATTCGTGGATGCTTGGGGGGATCGACGAGATCCACCAGATATTGCAGATTCCGTGTCGCCTGCATTCCCGACACGGAACCCGCCGCCGCAGTGACAGCTCGCACATCCAGCGTTGGGTCAACCAGCGCTGTGAGGACGGCAAGTGCATCGCCGATTCCCGGGTCAGCGTCGATGATGATCTTCTGAGGCACGAGGAATCGCTTTCCAGTCAGTCAAAGGGCAGGAAAAACAGCACGGTCTTCGACAGAATCGCGCCGTCGTGACAGCGGGGGTTCTCTGAGACAATTCTCAGGGCTCTCAAATCTGCCGCGCCGACGGCACACTGTAGAGAAAAATGCTCTCCGAATGAAGAATCGAGGCTCATGCTGGCACAATTCCTGGCCAACAGGGCTGAAGTTCTTGAACCCTTGAAATTTACTGTTAACCTGCTCGAAATTTTGCGCGCTCTTCTGTCTTTCGCCGCCAAAACACGTCAGCAGAAGGTCGCACAGCTCCGCAGAGGACCTATCACCCAGTGGGACAAGCCCATTGGTAGAAAAGTCTTCTGCCGCCCGCCCTTCTCAACTCATTGGCAAAAAGGCTCTCTCCGTGCCACGTCGAGACGACATTAAGAAGATTCTGATCATCGGTTCCGGTCCTATTGTGATCGGTCGGGCCTGTGAATTTGATTATTCCGGAACTCAGGCCTGCAAGTCGCTGCGGGAAGAGGGTTATGAAGT
>CAYZYB010000156.1:0-8396 GCA_964481505.1 uncultured Planctomycetaceae bacterium
ATCCAACTGGATCGTTTGCCGATTCGTTCTTCAATTCAATGATATTCTGCGGTCACGAACCCCTTCTGTCCACAGAACCGAGGTTTTCTTAGGTTCCACAGCAGAAGTTGCCAAACATCTGCCGTACCATTCCGTGATGACTGCTTCACGCAACACAATCCTTTGCGAGACTGTCCAACAGGCCGCCGAACTGCTTCGGAGTGGTTTGTTAGTCGCCTTCCCTACCGAAACGGTGTATGGGCTGGGCGCGGATGCAGGAAATCCGGAATCTGTGGCAAGAATTTTCGAATCCAAGCGTCGACCCACATTTGATCCGCTCATTGTCCATGTGCCGAATGTGGCCCGAGCGCGGTCTTTAGTGCTGAAATTCCCGGAAATCGCTGAAAATCTGGCCGCTGCGTTCTGGCCGGGGCCGCTCACGATGGTACTTCCGAAACGCCCAGAAATTCCAGACCTCGTGACATCCGGATTGCCGGGAGTCGGCATTCGCGTGCCGAATCACCCGCTGGCTTTGGAATTATTGACAGCCGCTGACTGCCCACTCGCCGCACCCAGTGCCAATCCATTTGGAGCAATCAGCCCGACAACAGCCGAACACGTGCGAAGCGGACTCAACGGTCGGATCGATGGCATTCTGGACGGCGGCCCCTGCGGCGTTGGCGTGGAATCGACCGTAATTTCGCTCACAGAAGGCCAGCCGACGATTCTTCGGCCCGGAGGTTTGCCTCGCGAAGACATCGAAGCGGTGATCGGACCCGTTCTGCGTGCGACCTCTGATCCCGGCAAGGATGACTCTGCGCAGCCATCGCCGGGAATGCTGAGCCGACACTATGCTCCGTCCACTCAATTGATGGTAATTTCGCCGCAGGAACCCGCGACTGCAGTCTCGGAGAAGCGTTGTGGTCTGCTAACATATGGCAAGATCGATGACGACACAGAAACTCGGCGTGACTTTGCGTGCGTTAGGAACCTTTCACGGTCAGGTGATCTGAAAACCTGTGCTGCAGAACTGTTTGCCGCATTGAGAAGTCTCGACGCAGCAGGTGTAGATGTTATCATCGCAAGAACATTTCCGAATCACGGATTGGGCGTGGCGCTCAACGACCGCTTGAGTCGTGCTAAGAGTTAGCGAAGTATATTGAATAGAACTGTTGCTGATGAGATCAGTTCTCAGAGCGACAACGGAGCGTTTCCGAGCGGAAGCTCGAACCGGCTTGCGGGCCGTCCCGCATTAGGCAAAAAAGTAGCACTATGAAGTCGAATCAGATCATTGTTGTCGCAGTAGCCTGTGTTATCACAGTGGCATTGCGGTTTGTGCAACTGCCGATTACCAACTTCGGTTCGATGTTAGCGTTATCGCTGTTGTGCGGTTTTGCCATTCGACGTCCGTGGGCATGCCTTGTACCTGTCGCGATTCGCCTGCTGACCGACATCGGACTACAAATGCAGACAGGTTACGGTTTCTTTCCGAACTGGTACTTCGATTATACGGCCTACATTTTTGTTGCATTGCTTGGTCAACAGATTCCTGAATGGAACGTGCTGAAGAAAGCTTCCCACGTCGTCGCGGGAATTGCTTTGCTGTCACTCATCGGATTCAGTGGTGCCTGGATGTTTAATACCAACCTGACAGTGGAGCAGTTGAAAATCGTTCGGCCGGTTGCTCAATTCAGTGCTGCCGTACTGTTGTGTTATGTGACTGTCATGGCGATTGGACACGATCAACTGAAACGCGTATTTGCGGCAACAGCCGGTTCGATTGCGATCTATTTCCTGATCAGCAACTTTGGTTCCTGGGTTTACGCTCCGCAAGCCTACGAAAGATCGTTGTCCGGACTCATGAATTGCTATGTGATGGGAATCCCGTTCGTCCGAGCGACTGTTTTCGGCAATCTGTTGCTGGCGCCAGTGTTCTTCAGTGCATGGAACCTCGCCACACGCGCGGAAGTTGTTCCCGAAAACGTAGCAGCCGAATAGCCTGGCGTTACTTTCTGCATGTTCTCTGCTGAAGTTGAAGCGGTGGTTTTCGATACGAGCCAGTGCGTCGAGCCTAAGCGGCAAGCGGTGAAACAAGGTTCGCAGCGAGTCGGCGAAATCCTTCTCACATTATAGGATCTGAATTTCGCCACGTTTTGGGCTTCATGCTTTCCGCAGCAGATAGCTCTTGTAAACAAACGTGCCATCTTTAAAGCATTCGTAAACTGTGGACCCCTTCAGTCCGGCGAAGTGCTGAAACGTATTCGACAGCCAGCCGCGGATATTGGTCCCGATGAGTTGGCGTTTTCGTTCACTGTCCGCGTCCAGAGCCTTGAGAACATTCGGCGTGATGACTTTGTCGGATATGATCGTAAGCCCTGAATCCGTCAACTGCCGTTCAAGTACGTTGATTTCATCCCTGGTGCGAAAATCTGCGAACAGAAAATGACCGCCCGGACGCAGAATGCGGTTGACCTGCTGCAGAAAATTCGGGACTGATCCGTAACAGTGAGAGGACTCGACGTTCAATACGGCGTCGAACGTTTCGACTTCGAATGCAAGTGCTTCTGCGTCGCCGCGTTGAAAGGAAAGCCCGGCAACGTCGTGAGTGCGTTCGCAAAACGACACGGCTTTGGGTGAGAAATCAACGCCGGTCATTGTCGTGGGCTTTAGGTATCGCTTCACGAAAGAAGCTCCACCTCCGCGGCCACTGCCGACCTCCAGCACATCGAGTTCGGAAAGATCAATAGCCGTGGCGACGTGGTGGTAGAGTTGAATGCAGTAACGATCGGCTTCGTCGTCCGCTTGCAGAGTTAACGGTTGTTCATTTTGGTCGAGCGGAGCGAAACCATAGTTCATGAACGACCAGGACGAAACGCCATAACCAGCAAGATGCTGATACCATCGCTTCCACGCCCAACGCCGAAATCCGGGCAGGCGTTCGGTTAACGTGGCGAAGAGCTTAAGTATCATTGTGAGTCCACGGGCCTGTTCAGGACGTCGTCATTCTTCGAAACACGTGCGGCGAATGATGATCTCCGTTGGTTGCTGCATCTATTGGTGGTTGTTGGCGATCGCAGTTGTTTTACTGTTCCCGGACAGCTTCGATGACGAGCTTAAGGCCGTCTTCGAGTGATGTATGGTCGCGGTTGAGAAGAGATTTCATGCGAGAAACGTCCGGCATGCGACGTTTCATGTCGCCTTCCGAAAGTGCCGGGAGGTGTACAATGCTGGACTTGGAATCACACATTTTCGTGATCAGCTGTGCGAGTTCCAGGACGGTTGTTTCTTTTTCAGAGCCAACGTTCATGACATCGTTAACGAACTCGTTTTGTATGAGCGCGTTGTAACACGCGTCTACATTGTCCTTGATGTAACAGAACGTTCGTGTCTGGTCACCTTCGCCGTAGACCGTGATGTCTTCATCCTTCAATGCGGCTCGAATAAATCGAGACACCACGAAGTCTTCACTCTGCCGTGGCCGATATGTGTTAAAGAAACGAAAGATTGTGAAGTCCAGACCGAACTCCGCCTGATACGACTGAACAAATGCTTCGCCAACGTTTTTTACGATTGCGTACGGCAGTCGAGAGTTCAGCGGCGTGGTGACTTCGTTCTGGGGATACTCAACGGATTCTCCGTACACTTCCGATGATGAGGAAAAGAAAACTCGCTTGACGCCGGTGTTCTTGGCCAGGTTCAGGACATTCCTGAAGCCGTCGATGTCCTCCAGCACAAGGCCGGGGTTGGCGAGAGTCCGCTGGACACCAACGACGGCCGCATAATGGAAGACGTAATCGAACTGAAAACGTCCGAAGATGGCCGCCATGTCGACAGTATTATTGGCATCGGCCGTTATAAACGTGCAACGCGACGACGGATTGGCAAAGCGTTTTTGTCCAGTCGAAAGGTTGTCCACAATGACAACATGAGTGTTTTCGTTTTCCAGGAGACGGTCGGCCAGGCAGCTTCCGATGAAGCCGGCACCGCCTGTGATAAGCACTGATGTCATTGGGTTATTTATTCTAAGTCCTGTGGATTGCCTGTAGTGGTGGCTGGAGATGGAAGTTCTCGGAAGGTCTTTCGGCGTCAGCTTTTTGTTGATAGAGACCGGAAACCATGACCACGAAGGCGATGTGACTCTTTAGTGTACGAAAAGTCGCCGTGTAGTGTGGAATGGTCGTTGGAATTGACGTCGTTTTCGGGCCAGATTGCTTCATCCTGAGTATGCCGCCTACTCTGGCAGGTCGATTGGAGACTCGCGGATGACTGTAAACGCAGAAATACGAGGCACTTTCGTGGTTGCTGCCGTAGTTGCAGCGTCGCGAACCAGTAACAGTGTGTCGCTGCGGAGGTAAGCCCGTAGAAAGCAGGGAAATCTGCTCCGGAGCCGCAAAGCCGCGGCAGCAACGAACGCTGATAACTGTTATCGTCACGTCCCGACTACTAAAACGCGAATAACGAAAAGGCGACAGGAAGCCACGGCGACTTCGTAGCAAATTCTGGCTTGTGGGCTGCTCAAACTCTGGGAATGCCGCGTTTATCACAGTTTCCGTGCGGCGGCGTGAGCGGCCGGTTTCCAACAATACGGAAAGCGGGCGGACGGAATTCTGCTGCGTTTGAGGTGACGATTACGGTACGCTACGATGGATAGCTGATAAGAAATTTCCCTGCCCACTGCACTGAACCAGCGAAGCTCTCATGGAAGCCGTCATCGAACTTCTTCAAAGTCTTGTCAACGTCATCTCGTCCCTCCGCGACGTCCTGATGGCACTTGTCAACGTGATCCTTCCGTGGCTGCCACTGATCGCGTGGATCGGTTACTGGGGTTTGTGCGTCAACTGGGTGAAAGCGCACGATATCATCTGGAGACGAGGCGGATTTATTGGTGTGGTGCTGCTGATGTTTGTTGCGACATTGGTGTGGGGATCTGTTTCACCTCCGATCGAAGGAACTCACACGTTGTTCTACCTAACGGTCAGTAACTACGTCGGCAAATTTGTGTTTGTCACCATGCTGACATGCATCGCCCTGATTTGTGGGTCCGTTCAGATGTCCGGCACTTTCGGTTCGCTGGTCGATTTTTCTGACGAAGACAAAGCCACCGACGGGCATGGGCACGCTCCGGTTGCTCACTAGCTGCCCATCCGTAGAGGAGTTCGTCAACGCCGTGGTAGCTTCCAACTGCTGTTAAGTATCCGTTTGCGGGCTTTGAATTTGGTGGCAGGATGCCGTCGGTATACTCAAGTTGTCAACCGTGAGATCACATCGATGAGACCTGTCATTTGTTTTGCACTGCTGGGCATCGTTTCAACCGCGACGCTTCAGGCTGGAGAGTGGCCCGGTTGGCGTGGTCCAAATGGGAACGGCGTCGCCGATGGCACGGGGTACCCAATCCGTTGGGGCGAAGATGACATCAAGTGGAAGGCCGAACTCAAGGGAGTTGGAGCGTCTACACCAGCTGTCTTTGGAGACGCTGTGTTTGTCACCGCAACGGATCACGGCAAGAACATCGTCAGCTGTCTTGGGCTGGACGGGAAAGAGCGATGGTCGAAGGAATTGGGCTCATCAATCGAAGGAAAGCAGGGAAAAGACGGAACAGGAGCCAATCCGTCACCTGTTGTTGATGGCGAACGTGTCTTCGTTTATTTCAAGAGCGGTGACTTTGGCTGCTTCGACCTTTCCGGTGAACTGAACTGGCAAACCAACGTCTTCCAGCGGTTCGCCGAAGTGACCATGAAAACGCTCTGGTGGGATCTCGGCACTTCGCCGGTGCTGACCAAAGACGCCGTTGTCGTGACGATGATGCACACGGGGCCATCTTATCTCGCAGCTTTCAATCGTGTTGACGGGAAGCTGCTGTGGAAACACGACCGTGTGACGGACGCGCCGGTTGAGGCTGCTCAGAGTTACACAACGCCGATCGTGACGACCAATCCCGATGGCAAAGAGGTGATCGTTGTTACTGGTGCGGACTATGTTACATGTCACGACGTCGCTGCCAAAGGGGCGGAGCTGTGGCGTGTTGGTTCTTTGAACCCGGACGGCAATGAGTACTTTCGGTCGATCAGTTCATCTGTCGCTGGAGATGGAATTGTGATCGCTCCTTACGCTCGCGGCGGCACTTTGACGGCAATCAGGATGGGCGGATCCGGTGACGTAACGGAATCACATGTTATGTGGACCAGCCCGGAAACCTCGGCCGACGTGCCGACTCCTGTCGTTGCGAATGGCCGGGTGTTTGTTGTGCGAGATGTGAAATCCGATCGCGGAACGATTGATTGTCTCGATCTAAAAACAAAGAAGACAATTTGGTCCGGGCAGTTGCCAAAACACCGCATGACGTTTCGGTCGTCGCCGATTTTGGCTGATGGCAGACTCTACGTGACTCGACAGGATGGGACGATGTTCGTCATCGACGCGATGGCGGACGAATTCAAAGTGCTGTCCGAAAATCGTGTGGCCAATGAGCACACGATTGCCACACCGGTGTTCGTAGACGGCAAAATTCTGCTTCGCACCGAGAGCCATCTTTATCTGATTGGAGCGTAGATCGTTGTTTGGGCGGCGGAATACCGCGGCAACGTGTCTGTTTTGCCAGTGTTTTCGGTAATTCCAGGAACTATCGTCGTCCTTGCTGATGCGGGTCCTTTTTACTTGCCGATTTGAGCGTACCGGTTTACACTTCGCCGCTTAAATTTACTGAACTTTTCCTCATTCTCAACGATGCCCGGCAGCTGGTGGACTTGTCACTGGCTGGTAGACGTTGAAAAGGCCACAGATCAATGAAAAAGGACATCCACCCGGAATATCGGGATGTCATCTTCCACGACACGTCCAACGGAACTCGCTTTCTGTTGAAGTCGACCATCCAGTGCAAAGAATCAGACACGTGGGAAGACGGTAACGAATATCCACTGTACAAGGTCGAAATCACTTCGGCTTCTCATCCGTTCTACACCGGCAAGATGAAGTTCGTCGACTCCGCAGGGCGTGTTGAAAAGTTCCAGAAGAAGTACAACTGGGGCAAGAAGGACGAGGCAGCTGCGGCTACCGAAGAAGCAAAATAGCGACTTCAAATTCGAAAATACTCAAGGGACGTGCGCGGTTATTCGCGGACGTCCTTTGTCTTTGGAGTCCGCCACTTTCTCCCCCGCTGCTTTATACAGACTGTCGAAAACATGTTTCCCAGCCTCGAACAAAAACTCGCCCGATACGAAGAGTTGGAAAAGGAACTTTCGGATCCGGAAGTTCTGTGCGACATCGACCGGATGCTGCCCATCCAAAAAGAAATGGGTGGACTACTAAAAGTCGCCAAGGCTGTGCGCGAATATCATGAACTCGAAGGCGACATCGAAGCCGCTCAAATGATGGTCGATGAAGAAACCGACGCGGATTCGAAAGCGTATGCACAGGAAGAGCTTTCTGGTTTGGTTGCCCGTCGTGATGCCATGGCAACGGAGCTCGAAGATCTCGCGACTGCTGGTGATTCTATTACTCGTGGTTCGTTGATCATGGAAATTCGAGCAGGAGCTGGTGGTGACGAAGCAGCTCTGTTCGCCAAAGATCTGTACGACATGTACATGCGTTACTGCGAAACGATGGATTGGAAAGTCGAAGTCGTTGAATTCAACAACACAGAATTGGGCGGATTAAAAGAAGTTGTCTGCTCAATCAGCGGCGAAGGCGCTTTTCATCACCTGCAATTCGAAAGCGGTGGGCATCGGGTTCAGCGTGTTCCGGAAACCGAAACGCAGGGGCGGGTTCATACCAGCGCGGCTACGGTGGCTGTGCTGCCGGAAGCGACGGACGTAGAAGTAGAGATCAAGACGGAAGACCTTCAAATCGACACGATGCGGGCTGGCGGACCAGGCGGTCAGAAGGTCAACAAGACCGAAAGCGCCGTGCGAATGACTCACCTTCCGACCGGCATCGTCGTGAAGATTCAGGACGAAAAAAGTCAGCACAAAAATCGAGCCAAAGCGATGCGCGTTTTGAAGAGCCGTATTCTGGAGCACGAACAGGGACTCGTCGACGAAGAACGTGCCGAAGTTCGTCGAACACTGGTTGGGTCGGGCGACCGCAGCCAGCGCATTAGGACCTACAACTTCCCACAGAATCGCGTGACCGATCATCGTTGTGGCATAACGATTCATAAGCTGGACCGCATCATCATTGGCGAAATGTCAGAACTCATTGATGGTCTTGTAGAGTTCGACCGTCAGGAACGGCTGAAGGGCAATCGCGGGGAATAACGGTTGTCGCTGCGGTGGTGCTGAAACGCACTGAACCTGTTACACTCCCGGTCGACATTTAACCGTACTCAGCACTTCCATTCCCGTTTCATGACCGATTCCACCACCCCAGCAGACGACGTGTGGACCGTGCAGCGAATTCTGCAGTGGACCACCGGTTATCTG
>CAYZYB010000157.1:0-8384 GCA_964481505.1 uncultured Planctomycetaceae bacterium
CGCTACACTGGCCAGGAATCTACCGAGGAACGCGAACGCATCCTAAAAGACCCACCCGACATCATTCTCACAAACTATGTAATGTTGGAATTGATTCTGACCCGCGTTGGTGAGCGAGCCCTCGTCAAATCAGCCAGCAACTTGCGATTCTTGGTGTTCGACGAACTTCACACCTACCGCGGTCGGCAAGGCGCAGATGTCTCTATGCTGATCCGCCGGTGTCGCAACGCATTTGGTAGTGAAAAAATTCGTTGTGTTGGTACCTCTGCAACGATGGCCTCAGAAGGCACATCCGGTGATCAGGTGAAAGTCGTAGCGGACGTTGCATCGAAGATCTTTGGCGAAGAAGTTCCGGAATCGAATGTGATCGGTGAGTCACTCACGAGGACTACCGACGAATTCGACTACTCAGGGTCCGATAAAAAAACTCTGGTGGCTGAACTCAGTGACTCTTCCACCAAAGAATTTACGTTTGAGGATTTCGTGTCCTCTCCACTCGCCTCTTGGATGGAATCTAGGTTTGGGCTTCGGCGCGAAGAACAAACAAACAAACTAGTCCGGCAACCACCGCTACAAATAACGGATGCAGCAACACAACTTGCCGAATTGGCGTCGGTCGAACCAGATGTTGCGGCAACTCATATCAAAGAACTTCTCTTGGCGGGAAGCCGTTGCAAGCGTCCTAATTCTGAATATCCAGTGTTCGCTTTTCGACTTCATCAGTTCATCACACGAGGCGATACCGCTTGGGCAACACTTGAGCCAGAGAACAAAAGGTTCATCACACTTCGCGGACAACAATACGTACCCGGCGACCGAGGCAGGATCCTGCTGCCTATGGTTTTCTGTAGAAGTTGCGGGCAAGAGTACTATCGCGTCAACGTCCACAAAGAAATGGAGGATGGCAATCCCATCACACCGCGAGACAATTTCAAATCCGCAGTGCATGAAAGTCTCGAGTCGGGATATTTGTATCTTTCGTCAGATACACCTTGGCCAGAAGATAGCGACGAACAAATCAAACGTGTCCCGGCTGATTGGCTGGAAGAGCATCGCGGCAATCTAAGAATCAAACGCAACCAAAAAGTGCCTCGTATCATCCGCGTAGGCGAGGGCGGCACACTTGAACAGGATGGCATTCCTGTTGCATTCGCTCCAGCGCCGTTTCGGTTTTGCCTGAATCCGAATTGCAAAGTCGCCTACAACGCACGTCAGCGATCCGACACTCCCAAACTTGCGACGATTGGTATCGACGGACGGAGTACCGCTACCACAATTCTTGCTCTTTCAACAATCTTAAAACTCCGCTTGGAAGCGGACCTTCCCGACAAAGCCAAGAAGCTGCTTAGCTTTACCGACAACCGCCAAGACGCGTCGCTACAAGCAGGCCACTACAACGATTTCGTAGAGATGAGCCTGTTGCGTTCAGCTCTCTATCGCGCCATGAGCCGCATCGGTTCCAACGGTCTAAACTACGACGACTTGGTATCCCACGTCGAAAAGTCAATGGATCTTCCGATGCATCTCTATTCCAAAGAAGAGTTACGCGGGCCCGCACTAGAAGAAACCAAACGCGCTCTCCGTTCTGTGCTTCGCTACTTTTTGTATCGTGATCTGGAACGTGATTGGCGTGTCACATCGCCAAACCTAGAGCAGTGCGGTCTTCTATCGATCAACTATCTTGGCATTGATGACTGCGTCAAAGACCAAGAGACGTGGGAGGGTAAAGACTCACATACATTTCTGAAAAACAGTAAGCCTGAGCGTCGCAAGCGAATCATTGTTGCTCTACTCGATCACCTTCGTCGTAGTCTCGCGATTAAAGAAGACGCATTAAACCCGACCTATCAAGAGAGAATCTGCGAACAAAGCCGGCAACGCTTACGAGAGCCATGGGTTATCGAAGACCCTCGTGATATGACTCAAGCCGCAATCGCTTGGCCTCGCAGTCGCGCCCAAGCTGACCGTGGCTACAACGACGTTTTCGTTTCACCTCAGAGCAACTTCGGTCTGTTCCTAAATCGGTTGATTACCGACGAAGGCGAGACAGCAAAGCTTGCCGAACGCGGCGAACTGATCATCAGCCTTTTCAAGTGCCTGAAACCCTGGGGGCTTGTCGAAGAAGTTCGATCGCCAGTCAAAGGCAGCCAAATCGCCGGCTACCAAGTCCCCTCGTCCGCTTTCATCTGGCGACCTGGAGACGGCAAAACTCCTACTGACGAACTGCGTGTCACCCAACAAAGCCAAAAAGAGACCGCTGGCAACGAGTACTTCATTCAGCTTTACAAGCACTTTGCCGAAATCGGCGGTGGACTCGAGGCCCGAGAGCATACGGCCCAAGTGCAATCCGATGTCCGCGAAGTTCGCGAGAAACGTTTCCGCGAAGCTGACCTGCCTTTGATGTTTTGCTCACCTACGATGGAATTGGGCGTCGACATATCGCAATTGAACGTCGTCAACATGCGGAACGTCCCTCCAACGCCTGCTAACTACGCACAGCGAAGCGGTCGCGCCGGTCGAGGCGGACAACCCGCGTTCGTATACACCTACTGCAGCGGCTTTAGCCCACACGACCAGTTCTATTTTCGTAACCCAACCAAAATGGTCGCGGGTGCTGTCACCGCACCACGCATCGATCTACTCAACCGCGATCTGATTCAGTCACACGTTCAAGCAATCTGGCTCGCCGAATCTGGCATCAACTTGGGACGCACACTTTCGGAACATGTCCTAAAAGTCAGTGAAGAAGATCTCACGTTGCCACTTCAGGAAGGAATCCTGGACAAAATCCACAACGATACGATCAAGCTAAACACGCTGAAGAAATCTCGCAAACTGATCAGTGACCTAGATCCAGCGATTACAACCGCTGGCTGGTACCGTGAAGAATGGCTGGAAGATGTCATCAACCGATTGCCACAATCGTTCGAATCTGCCTGCGAACGATGGCGCAGTCTCTACAAGTCGGCAGTCGACCAGCGTCATTTCCACAACAAGATCGTCGGCGACCACTCCCGCAAATCAATCGACCGCGATCGATCCAAGCGACTTCGTGGCCAAGCCGAATCGCAGATCGATCTGTTAACCAACTCCCAAAGCATCATGCATGGTGACTTCTACAGTTACCGCTACTTCGCCAGCGAAGGGTTCCTACCCGGGTACAACTTTCCACGTCTGCCGCTGTCCGCATTCATTCCCGCGCGGCGTGGTCGTCAAGGTCGCGACGAATACCTTTCGCGACCGCGTTTCCTGGCCATTTCCGAATTTGGCCCGCGAGCTGCTGTTTACCACGAGGGCGCCCGGTATCGAATTAACAAAGTCAACCTGCAAGTCGATCGCGATTCGTCGCAGTTGACCGAATCCGCGATGAAAGTCTGTTCGCAGTGCGGTTACGGGCACGAAGTTGCTGATGGCGTGGGACCAAACAACTGCGAATCATGCAACCAACCGCTGGATCCTAAAGATGTCACGACAACCTTGGTTCGTCTGCAAAACGTATCGGCCCGCCGCGCCGACCGGATTACGTCCGACGAAGAAGAACGCCAGCGAATCGGCTATCAAATACAAAACACCTATCGCTTTGCTACCGTCAACGGCGAAACAGATTGCCGGCTCGCAGAAGTCCGAATCGGTGACTCCTTACTAGCCACCCTCCGCTACGGAGACGCAACAACCATCTGGCGAATCAACCGTGGCTGGCGTCAGCAAAAAGAAGCCACCGCCCCCGGTTTCCTGCTAGATATCGAGCGTGGCTACTGGGCCACCAACAAAGACGCAGAAGACGGCGACCGAGACGATCCCCAAACCAAAAACATCCGCCGAGTCGTTCCCTACGTCCAAGACACCCGCAACGCACTCACCCTTATCCTTGAAGGCTCCCAAGACAAAGACTTCATGGCCACCCTCCAAGCCGCGTTAAAACAATCCATCCAAAAAGTATTCCAACTGGAATCAAGCGAATTGGCCGTCGAGCCATTGCCGAACTACGAAGACCGCAATTTGCTGTTCTTCTACGAAGCCTCCGAAGGCGGCGCGGGCGTTCTTCGTCAACTTGCCGAAGACGCCGGAGCGATGGCCGAGGTCGCCCGCCAAGCCATCGAGATCTGCCACTACGATCTCGTGTCCGGCGATGACATCGCACCGCTTGATTCAAACAACATCGAATGCGAAGCAGCCTGCTACGACTGCCTGCTGGAATACACCAACCAGCCCGATCACCAGCTGATCGACCGCAAGCTGATCATCCCGCTACTACAGGATCTCGCAAGGTCCGAAACCGCGCTTTCCGGCTCCGGCCAATCACGTGCTGATCACTTCAGCACAATGGTCAACCAGTGTGATTCGCAACTAGAAAAGAAGTGGCTACAAAGTGTCCTTGATCAGCAACTACGCCTACCTTCTGACGCACAACAACTGATCGAAAGCTGTCACACCAAGCCCGACTTCTACTACCGCGAACATCGTGCGGCCATCTACATCGACGGACCACCGCACGACACCTCAGAACAGAAAAAAGCCGACACCGAAATCACAAACAAACTGATTGGCTCAGGCTTCCTTGTCATACGCTTCCACCACGCCGACGACTGGAACGCGATCTTTGACCAATACCAAGAAATCTTTGGCACACGGATAGGTTAAGACACAGTGACCACCACATTCCCACCCGGAACACTCGTCAAAGCACGCGGACGCGAATGGGTCGTACTACCCGAATCCGCTGGCGACGTGCTGATGGTCCGCCCCATCGGTGGTCTAGACGACGAAATCGTTGGCATCTCACGCACCATCGAAGACATCACCCCTGCGTCCTTCGCACTACCCGATCCCAACATCCCCGGCGACTTCAACGCCTGTCGACTGCTGCGTGACGCCGCCCGCCTTTCCACCCGCGCCGCCACTGGTCCGTTTCGTTCCTTTGGCAAGATCGCGGTCGAACCGCGCCCCTATCAACTCGTCCCACTACTGATGGCCATGCGGCTGGATCCCGTCCGCATGCTGATCGCTGACGGCGTCGGCCTGGGCAAAACCATCGAAACCGCCCTGATCGCCAAAGAGCTGATCGAACGTGGCGAAGTCAACCGAATGTGCGTGCTCTGTCCACCGCACCTCGCCGAACAATGGCAAAAAGAACTCTCCGTCAAATTCCACATCGACGCCGAACTCCTGCTCACCTCCACCGTCCGTCGACTCGAACGCGGCCTACGCGCTGGCGAATCCGTCTACCAGCGATACCCGTTCCTGATCATCTCCATCGACTACATCAAATCCACGCGTCATCGGCACGACTTCATCAACCAGTGCCCCGAACTGGTCATCGTCGACGAAGCCCACACCTGCACGCTGTCTGGTGGCGTTGGCCGATCGCGACAAGCACGCTATGAACTCCTGCGTGACCTATCCAAAGACGAAGACCGCAACCTGCTACTTGTCACCGCGACCCCACACTCGGGCAACGAAGACGCATTCCGCTCGCTGCTGTCCCTGATCGATCCCGAATTCGCCAACCTTCCGCCCGACCTGGAAACCGACGAGCGAACCGCCATCCGAAACAAGCTCGCCAAACACCTAGTACAACGACTGCGAAAAAACGTCACCGAATTCGACGGCGAACTCAAAACCGAAACCTCCTTCCCCGAGCGTGAAGACTCCGAGCAAAACTACAAACTCTCCAAACCCTACAAAGCCCTCTTCAACAAAGTCCTCCGCTTTGCTGGCGAACTCGTCACCGACGACTCCGGCTCCGGTCGTCAGCGCCGCGTCCGTTGGTGGTCCGCCCTGGCACTCCTTCGCGCCATCGCATCCAGCCCCGCCGCCGCCGCCGCCACTCTGCGAAATCGTGCCATCAGTCTCGACTCGGCAACCGAGGAAGAACTCGACTCCCAAGCGTTCGCGTTGATCTTGGACCAAACCGACAACGAATCCGTAGACGCCGTCGACCTGACCCCCGGCGCCGACACCAACGAAGATTCCAACAGCTCCGGCAGTGACCGACTACGCACGCTTGCCGCCGAAGCCGAAGAGCTATTCGGCACCCAAAACGACGCCAAGCTCAAGAAAGCCCAAAAGCTGATCAAGGACTTCATCAAAGACGGCTTCAACCCGATCATCTTCTGCCGTTTCATCGACACCGCCGAATACGTCGCCAGCCAACTACGCGGCAAACTGGGCAAAGATGTCGAAGTCGCCGCGATCACCGGCCAGATCCCACCCAAAGAACGCGAAGACCGCATCGCACAACTTGGCAGCCATCCCCAGCGTGTCCTGGTGTGCACCGACTGCCTTAGCGAAGGCATCAACCTGCAAGACCACTTTGACGCCGTCATGCACTACGACCTCAGTTGGAACCCAACACGACACGACCAACGCGAAGGCCGCGTGGACCGTTTCGGCCAAGCCAGCGAAAAAGTCCGTGTGATCAACTACTTTGGCCAAGACAACCAGATCGACGGCGTCGTGCTGGACGTACTGCTCCGCAAACACAGCAAAATCAAAAGCGAACTCGGTGTCTCCGTCGCCGTCCCGGGCAACAGCGAAGCCCTCATGACCGCCCTGTTCGAGGGCATGGAACTGCGTGGCGATGACCGCAGCTCGCAAATGTTCCTGCCCGGCATGGACAACAAACGCGAAGAACTGCACGAAGCCTGGGAGAACGCCCGCGACAAAGAAAAGATCTCGCGATCCAAATTCGCTCAGCGTGCCATCAAAACCGAAGAAGTCTACGAACAGCTGCAAGCCATCCGCACCGCCATCGGAACCGGCCCCGCCATCCAGCGGTTCGCCTTGGACATCTTTCACCTGACCGGCGTCCCCATCAACGACAAACCCAAGAACACGATCGAATTCGGCGTCTCCAACGAAACCAGCCGCGCCCTGCGTCACGCCATCGGATTCGACGCCCCCTTTCGCGGTCGCTTTGACCTGCCCGTCGAAGACAAAGTGCAATACCTCTCACGCACCAGCCCGATCATCGAAGGCCTCACGTCCTACACCTTGGAAACTGCCCTCGATCCTGTCCTGGCCGAAACCGAAAACACCGTCGCCCGCCGCTGTGGCGTCACACCCACCGATGCCGTCACCGAAAAGACGACCGTGCTACTCGTTCGCTTCCGCTATCAGCTATCCATCCGCCGACGTGGCGAAAGCGACGATAGCCCACTGCTCGCCGAAGAAGTCCGTTCGCTCGCCTTCACTGGCACGCCCGACGATCCCAACTGGCTCAGCGATGACGACGCCGAAGCGCTCCTAGCCGCATCACCCAGTGGCAACCTGTCCGAGATGTTGGTCAAGCAACAGTTGCAACACCTGATCGGCCAATACAACGACCAACTAAAACCAGCGATCGAAAACATCGCCACACAGCGAGCCGGTCTGTTGGCCGACGCCCACGCCAAAGTCCGCCGTAGCACCAAGCAAAGCGGCAAACCCGTGTGCAATCCCGTCGATACGCCCGACGTATTGGGCTGCTTCATTCTTCTCCCAGCAAATTGATCGATGGCACGACGCAAAGAAGACCAATTTCAGACCATCAACGTCTCGGGGGCAATGCTTCCGCCGGACATCCTGCGCAAGATCGCATCGCTGAACAAAGACAAACCGGCCAAAGCAAAATCGCGTGACCTCGTCCCCGGTTTGACCCCCGATAGCTATCACCTGCCACCGGGATCAAAGATCAACGAAGCCATCGCCCGATCCTGGACCGTCGTCCAAGCCCACTGGCGCGCCTTCGCCGAAGCCCGCGAAGAACTCGGCGACGAGCACGGCACTGCAATGACCAACGAACGCTGGCTACTGCCACTGTTCAAAGAACTCGAATACGGCCGACTCACCACCACCGACACGCCTGAGATCGACGAAAAACAATATCCCATACGTCGCTTCTACAACAACTCGCCCATCCATCTGATCGGATGCAATCTACCGCTGGACAGTCGAACCAAAGGAGCCGCCGGAGCCGCGACCGCCAGCCCACATTCGATGGTCCAAGAATTCCTCAACTGCAGCGACGACCACCTGTGGGCCTTCCTTAGCAACGGACTACAACTCCGCATCCTCCGCGACAACATCTCACTCTCGCGGCAAGCTTTCGTCGAATTCGATCTGCAAGCCATGATGGACGGCGAAGTCTACGCGGACTTTGCATTGCTTTGGTTGTTGTGTCACCAATCGCGAGTCGAAGCCGACCGCCAAGACGACTGCTGGCTAGAAAAGTGGAGCACGCTCGCACGCGAAGCCGGCACACGAATCCTAAACGACCTCCGCAAAGGCGTCGCCAGTTCCATCGAAGCCCTCGGTCGCGGCTTCATCAGCCACCCCCGCAACGACCAACTACGAATCAAACTCCGCGACGGCCAGCTCAGCAAAGACGACTACTACCGCCAACT
>CAYZYB010000158.1:0-8360 GCA_964481505.1 uncultured Planctomycetaceae bacterium
ACAACACCTGCCGCAAAGTTGATTGCTTGGTGGTACGATCGACATACAGGACTCGTTGTTCGATTCGCTTCACGCTGGTGGACTTTGGCGTCACGTTGACACTGATAGGATCCGTCAGCAAACGTTTTGCAAGTTCCACGATCTTGCGGGGCAGGGTGGCAGAAAAGAACAGCGACTGCCGGTCCTTTGGCAGCTTTAAGATGATCCGCTTCAGATCCGGCAGAAAGCCCATGTCCATCATTCGGTCCGCTTCGTCCAGGACAAAGACTTCCAATTGACTCAGATCGATGTGGCCCTGATTCATAAGGTCCAGCAGGCGCCCGGGCGTCGCAACAAGCACGTGAGCACCTCGATTGAGAGCTCGCACCTGATTCCCCTGCTTCACGCCGCCATACACGAGCACATGTCGCAGTTTGAGATGCTTGCCGTAAGTCTGAAAGCTCTCACCAATCTGAATCGCGAGCTCTCGTGTCGGCGCCAACACCAAAGCCTGTGGCTGATTGGGTTCGGCTTTGCGCTTTTCGCCACCCAGAAAATCAAGAATCGGCAGAGCGAAAGCCGCCGTCTTGCCGGTGCCCGTCTGAGCACAGCCAAGAATATCGCGACCTTCCAAAGCCGCTGGAATCGTCTTCGCCTGGATAGGAGTCGGCGTAACGTACTTTTCTTCCGCAACCGCACGCTGCAACGGCGGAATGAGCTCAAGTTCTTCGAAGGTTTTCAAGTGTCTTCCTTTGTGGGACCGGATATTGATGTGGGCGAAGTTCGTTAAAAAATTCGGCGGATACCGCAGACAGACGGGAACCCAGGCCGGGCAAACAACGAACGCCGTTTCAATGGAAACTCCGGACAAACAAGAAAGTCACAGAATTCGATGCGTCGGATAGCAACGCGGCTGATTTACCAGAGCGATCAACGGGATCGATGGGGAGCAGCAACAGTGAACCACAAACGGATCACAAAAAATAAGACAGGGCAGGATTCACTTTTTTCGCCTGCTCAAAAGGCCTTATCCGGCGGGAAAACGCTCAGTATTTTCAGAAACTGAACTCTTGCTTACTTCCAGCCGAGTGGTGCGAATGCCTATTCAGAAGGCCTTCGCTGCCCCACAGTGTACCCCTTTTCGTCCACTTCGCATAGCGGCAATCCTGAGATTGTTGGAATGTGCAGGATTCCATGCGCCGATTCTGCTGATTCACATCAAGCAAAGGCCGAACCTTTAATCCGATTAGGCAACTCTCAGTAGATCAGACAGCCGACATTGGCAATCACCTCGATGCCAATCATGCGTTCCACGTCGCCGCGTACTTCAATCCACGGCACCCGCTTCGTCGAGGTTGTGGATGAGCAGCTTGTGCATCCACCAGCACAGCGGAATTTGCAAGGCGATCAAGACGATGGGAAACCCGTGCTCCATAAAATCAGTCAGCGAACGTTTGCTGAGAAAGAAGGTTAACAACACCCAGGTACAATTGATCACGATCGGCAAAACGAACCATAAAGAAATGATGGCAACAAGCATACCAGCCTGTCGCAGCCTGACGGACAGGAACAACCCGACATACAACGTGGTCACCAGCAAGGCAATACACTCATAGAACCAGGGAGACAAAACAGCAAACGCTGCAAACTCGTAAGCTCGTGGTTCTACCGCCAGAGCAATCGTGGCTCCGCAAACCACGCACGACATCGAGGCGAAAACTCCGGGCAGCACACCGAGTGTTAATCGACGACACAACGAATCACGACTGCGAGGCAGCAGCAACAGCGAACTCAACGTCTTCTGCTGGATCTCCGTACTAAAAACGCGTTCCAGCGAAATCGCAAAGTCGCCAACAAATGCGATCAACCCAACAAACAAAAACGCACCAGCCAAAACAATGTCCGGCAGGGCCTGGCCAAAACCCCATGCAATCAACGTGGCGACACACCAAACACTCAGAGGAATTCCTAACAGCCGAAAAAGAAACCAACGCCATCCTCCAACCAGCCACCGCCACGATTTCCAGGTAAGTGCATCGCCGGAAACGCGCAAAGGCGGACGCGTCCTGTCTGCCTTCGGCTTCGGCGGGTGAGCCCCCTCTGCCATCACTTGCGCCGTCATTGGTTCGAACAGCAATCGACTCAGCAGCAGACACACGCCGGCAACAACAAGGTGCACTGTCATTTGCGGTCGCCACAGCGGATCACCACCAAAGTTCACAAGGTAATGTGATAGATTACGAATTAAAGGCCACTCGTGTGTCGTGGCATGCACCAGCTTCGCGTTGATATGAATCCAACCGAGCAGGTAGTCGGTCCACTGAGCTGAAAACAAACTATTCTGATTAAGAAACTCCTGAGCCGCATTTGTTCCGGCATGGTCGCTGAATTGCAGCGACAGCATAGAAAACAACTCCCCCCACATCGGTAAGAATTCGAATAGCCCCCACAGCAGCAGTGTCCTGGAGAGTGCTTCCTGGTAGTTAACGCTCACCACACTATTCAACAGCCCTAATTGACTGAACATAATCGTGTAAATCAGCATCCCCAGAAGGGCGGTCAGTAGCTCGCGAGGCATGACGCCCCCGAGCGTTAAGGACAAAACCAAAAACGGAGCGACAATTAACAACAGCACGAGAACGCTCACCAACCGTGGCAGCGTCTTGCCAAGAAGAATCGCCATCGGGGAAGCTCCCGTCAGACGCAACAAGGGCAGAGTGCCTTCTTCCTTCTCTTCGACGATAGCTGAACTAAAGTAGGCGCCGCCCAGCAACGTCACGCCAACGTACAGACAATAGAGAGTTCTTCTTACAAAGGCAGCTCCAACACCGATGTACAGAGACTGCGTAGCAAGATGCGTTGCAAAGACCAACAGCACCACCAGAGCAAGAGCGGCTCGCAGCACATGGTGATTCAGAAACCGATTTTCCTGTCGCAACGAACGAACCACGAAGGCAGAAATGGAATGCCAGTGCTTCATTCTGATCCCGTTCGAAGAATTCGGAAAGTCAAACATGCTTCGTTGCGTAAGAGATTTCATTCAAAGCGTACAGAGATCGAGAGCCCCCTGGAACCAAACCATAGATCAGACAGCCGTCATGGTGTGTTTGTGAAATTCTGGAATCAGCCATTTGAGTTTGAACAATGCAAACGCAAGGCATTCGACAATGCCCTTGGCTCAAAAACAGCCGCACCGTTTGCCATCTGACCTGCACAATCGGTCGTCCGATGGGATGGTCGTGGGGGAAATCCAGAGAATTGTTCGGTGCTGACTGCGTTTCCCGCTAGCATGCCGGATTCACAAAACGCTTTCTCCAACCTTTCAACCTGGATCGCTGCTTTGCTACAGAAATTTGGCAGCGTGCTGAGCTTTCTCTCAGCATCGATAATGCTCCTCACGGTTCTCAGCATGCCATGGATGCTGGGTGGCGTTGTTCCGCTTGCGCGTCTTGTGTTACTGGTGGGTGCCATCGCGGCGGTTGTGCTGTCGATGCTGGCAAACCTACTGCAAAAGAAACTTCCGAATTCATTGCCGGCAATCGTGCTTCCGATTCTCGGACTGGCACTGCTGGGTGCTTTCCAGCTGCGCGCGGCAGACGAAAGCCCGGCGGCATCCATGGAACATGCCGTTCAGGAAGCAGTGCTGCCAGCAGACATTCCAGATGTGACGAATACTCTAATCCCGGCAGACACGCGTTCCACCATTGCCACGTTGCTCGCGCTGGCATTGATTGCCTTTGTCGCATTCGAACAGGTGCGTACAACCCGAGCGGTCGTGGCGTGCAGCCTGCTGATTTTCGCCAACGGCATCGCGATCGCATCGGTGGGGATGACACACATCTACAAGGACAAGCACTTCTTTCTGAATGAGGTTTGGTCCCTGGGTGATACCAAAGCTCTGGTGACAGTGTTCTCCACGTTCGTGAATCCTAACAATGCGGCTGGTTGGTTGTGTCTGTGTGTGGCAGTGGCAGCAGGTTGGATTACGTGGCATCTGCAGCCAGCTCGACAGTCTCCATCCCTTCGACGTGGGAGACTACGGATTTCATTCTTCGGGCGTCTTTGGCAGCGAGGTGTCGAGTTCCTCGCAGATTTAACCGTCTGGCAAATCATCACGCTAACAGGCGCTGCACTTGTCGCTGCCGGTGTCGCGGCGACCCAGTCCCGCGGCGGAATCGTCTCTCTAGCAGCAGCAATCATCCTGACGGCGCTTTGCCGGACCACGATTCGCAGCTTTCCCATCGTGCTACTGCTGCTTGCCGGGTTCGGATTCGCAACATTTGGAGTGCTGCAGTGGCTGGACCTGGACGCTGGGGTCGTCAGCGAAATGGAGACCCTCAAAGACCTGAATCAGGCCGCAGGAAGCCGCCCGGCTCATTGGCTGGATTCGTTAAACGTTGTGCGCGACTTCCCGCTGTTCGGAACAGGATTGGGCAGTTACCGCTTCGCGACCCCTGCATACAGTACGCATCACACGGGCGTGTGGTTTCGCAATGCCGACAACCACTATGTAGACATGGTTGTTGAAGGCGGCATCGTTGGTCTCCTGCTGTTTGTTTCGATCGGAGCCATTGGGCTCATGACAGGATTTGCAGCGTGGCAACAAAGCAAAACAAAATCTCGCAACGCAGAAGGCCCTAAGCTGTCGCGCCGAGAATTGTCGGGCATCGGAACAGCAGTCATCCTTGGCACTCTCACCCAGGCAGCAGCCGCTTTTCTGGACTATGGCGTTGGCCTGCCTGCGGCCAGTTCTATGCTCGTACTAATCATCGCAGTGGCGGCTGGCGTTCTTGTCGAAGGGCAAGTACCAGCCACGCTCAAAGAAGCCGGTAGCCTGCGGCCTGGAGCAAAACTTGTAACACCGCTTCAACTGGTGGTCCTGGTGCTGGCGGCAACTCAGATTCAGGATCAGGTTTCTGCCGTCCATATCGACGAAACCATCGTGGAATCTCACCGCATTCTAAACACGCCCGTTCAGGCGGAACGACTGCTTGAATTGAGCGATGTGCAGGGCCGATTACTTAAAACGATGGAAGAGCGCCCCGATGACCCGGAAGGCTGGCGGACCCTGACACTACTGGCGAACGCTCGCTTTCGCTGGGAAGTTCTGCAAATGAGTCGTGGTGAATCGCTGCTGACAAATCCAAAATTCAGCCGGCTGTGGGACAACGTGACGGTTCAGCTTCTCATCGTCCAATTGGCTGAGGTCGAACGCCAACAGCCTCTCGCAGCCAATCGACTGCGACAACAGCTACTAACGGCATTGGCAACTTCTGCCCTCCCGGATTTGCTTGAGGCCACACAGCGAAGTTTCCCTCTTATGCCAAGCATTGCCGACGAACGCGCGGCCGTCGCCGTGCTCATGAAAAATGCAGATGAATTTGACCATCAAATGGCAACCGCACTTTTTAGTGATCCGTCAAACGCTGCGTCGCTGTTCAAAATCGGATCGCTTGGTCTTCGAATCGATCGAGCCGACGCGACCAGGACCATCTGGAAGCGTTGCCTTTTGGTGGCACCGGACTATCGCCCGCTCGTACTGACGGATGCGTTACTTCAATGGAGCTTCGACGAGACGATGGAACTGTTTGGCCCGAGAAGCTACGCGGCCTGCGTGCAAGCGGCTGAGAAGTGCCCCAGCAGAGAACTTCGAGAAGAATTATGGAGACAATGCGATGACTTCTGGGCAAAAATCGAAACTCCTGTCGACGCAGAGACGGCACTGGTAAGAATTCACCATCTTGTCTCCCACCGCAAGTATGCAGAGGCCCTGGCATGGTTGGAATCGATCATGAGCTCACATGGTGAAAACGTGGATCTGCGGAAGAACTATGCGTTGCTTCTTGAAGAGGACGGGCAACTCCGCAACGCTCTGACAGAATGGCACGGAATTCTGTTTCTTGAGCCCGGCAACGACGAAGCCGAAGCTGCGATTTCTCGTATTAACAACCTGAAGTCTCCAACAGACGGTGCCGCAGAAAAGCGGTATTAATCGCCCAAAATGGGCAGAACGGTGAGGATCGGCCACGAAATTTCAGCTTGAGTGCGCTGACGTTCCGGCTGCATTGGCTACAAAATTCACCGCAACGGCAGACTTTGTGCGTGTGCTTTCAAACGACAGCCGCCTTGACTTGAGAATCCGATTCGCCCCAATACGATGGTCGGCGTCGCCCATTATCGATTGACGATTCCCAGGAAATTGCACCGTCGCTACTCACCACACAATTTGGCACCTGCTCACTACAGGCATACACCGAAAGTAAACGAATGTCGGCATCCGACACCGCTTCAACCGCTGCGGATCACGAAATCTCCGTCGGCGTCATCATGGGAAGTCGATCCGACTGGGAGACGATGCAGGAGACGACAGAGCTGCTGAAACGCTTTGGAATTGCCTTTGAAGCACGAGTCGTTTCTGCCCATCGCACGCCCGAATGGATGGTCGAATATGCGTCGACGGCAGCCGATCGAGGATTAAAAGTCATCATCGCAGCAGCCGGCGGGGCGGCTCATCTGCCGGGCATGGTCGCCTCAATGACAACGCTACCGGTCCTCGGCGTTCCCATCAAGAGCAGGGTGCTGAATGGCGTGGACTCGCTGCTGAGCATTGTGCAAATGCCAGCTGGAATTCCTGTCGGTACATTGGCAATTGGGACAGCTGGTGCGAAAAACGCCGCGCTGCTGGCGGCCAGAATTCTGTCGACGGCGAATCCGGAAATTCGCCAGCAGCTTGCCGATTTCCAGGCAGAGCAAACAGAAACAGTGCTGAAGGATTCGTGGTTATGAGTGACGTAATCGCCCCCGGTTCTACCATCGGAATTCTGGGCGCCGGACAGCTGGGAAGAATGCTGGCCGTTTGTGCTCGACAGATGGGATACCGCGTGGCCGTTTTCGGAGGAGACCAGCACAGTCCATGCGGACAGGTCAGCGACCTCACCTGGACCGGAAGTCTGACGGACGAAGATCTTGTTCGCGAGTTTTCAAATGCGTGCGATGTCGTCACGTACGAATTCGAAAACATCCCGGCCATCACAGCAGCCGCTGTTTCAGAAAATTCCCCGTTGCGGCCTGGCGTTGAACTCTTGCGAACCGCTCAAAATCGCTTCGCTGAAAAAACAGCACTGACCAACCTGGGACTCGGGACAGCTCGATTTCGGATGGTAAGTTCTGCAAAAGAGCTGTCAGCTGCCCGCGAAGACTTTGGAGGAGAAGTCATTCTGAAAGCCAACACAGATGGCTACGATGGAAAAGGGCAGTGGTCGATCGGCGCAGACGATGACGTGAATGCGATCTGGAAGAACACAGACCTGAGTGAAGCAATCGTCGAAGAACGCGTGTCGTTCGAATTCGAACTCTCGGTCATCGGCGGACGTTATGCAGACGGCAATTGTAGCTTCTACGCACCGTTGCTGAATCATCACGAGAATCACATTTTGGACGTCAGCATTTCCGGTGCGAGCCAGGTCACTTCCAAAATCACGGACGAAGCCAGCCAAATGACTCGCGCCGTGCTGGAGCATTTCGATGTGGTCGGCGTTCTATGCATGGAACTTTTTCTGACGACGGACGGTCGACTTCTGGTCAACGAAATCGCGCCACGCCCCCACAACAGTGGTCACCTGACGATCGAAGCTTACAACTGCAGCCAATTCGAATTGCAGCTGAGAACGATTTGCAACCTGCCCGCCGTGCCGCTAACGCGTCGCGCACCGGCTGCCGCCATGGCCAATCTTTTGGGCCAGCACTTGCCAGAGACCTGGAACGCCCGGACACTGGAAGCACTGTCAAACCCAGAATGTCACCTGCATCTGTACGGCAAGCCTGAAGCTCGGCAAAATCGAAAAATGGGACACGTGTCCCTACTCCACAAAGACGCAACAGCCGCGGAACATACCATCCGCGAACTACGCGGTCACTTTTCTAACGCAAGCTCGTAGAAGGGCGGAATGCCGCAATGACAGCAATACTCGGTATCTCAGCTTTCTATCACGACAGCGCTGCAGCTCTGATCGTGGATGGCAAGCTGATTGCGGCAGCTCAGGAAGAACGCTTCACCCGAAAAAAGCACGACGCCGCCTTTCCAACAAACGCGGTGGACTACTGCCTGAAGGAAGCGGGGATCGCGAATTCCGATTTAGACTACGTGGTCTTCTACGAAAAGCCGTTTGTGAAGTTCGAACGGTTGCTCGAAACGTACCTGATGTACGCACCGTCAGGCTTCCGCCGTTTTGTCATGTCCATTCCGTTGAGGCTCAAAGATGCGCCCTTCATCAACCGACGGATTCGCACGGCCATCGGCAAATCGACGCGAGCGAAGACGCTCTTTGTCATACAGCATCAAAGCAACGCGGCCAGCGCGTTCTTCCCCTGTCCCTTCGAAG
>CAYZYB010000159.1:0-8348 GCA_964481505.1 uncultured Planctomycetaceae bacterium
CATTGGTCCTGGAGTCCCGAATTAATCCTTGCCAATCTTGTTCGGTTACGTTGGGCATATGATGAATCTAGTTTATTGTTGGAAAGCATAGATCGAGCTGCCCCGATGCAACTACGGACGCCTATTCAAACACCACCAACAAATCCCCGGTCTCAACCTGGCTGTCCGCTTTGACGAGGACTTCGGAGACGGTTCCGTCTTGTTCGGCGTTTAGCATGGTTTCCATTTTCATGGCTTCTAGCGTTAAGAGCTTTTGGCCTTTTTTGACGTTGTCGCCGGGTTTGACGGCTACTGCTACGACCATGCCGGGCACGGTGGAGCCGACGTGGTTTTTGTTGGACGGGTCGGCTTTGATGCGCCAGTTAACCACAGTGGCTTTTCGAGGCTGGCTGTTGAGTTGTTATATCCAGGCGGCAAGTTCGCTTTCCTCGATCTCTACTCGTTGAACCGACAGGCCAGCCTTCTGCAGTGTGAGGCGAGCCGATTGAATCGCATCCTTCAACGTGCCCGCCTCCCGGTGGAATTCCACGTGACACTTTCCGTCCGTGTTGCCGGGAGAGGTATCGTCTCCGCCTGCGTCGAAAAGGCGATCCGACCATGCTAACAACTCTTCGTCTGGTGCTTCGATCCAGACCGTAAAATTCCAAATCTGCATTTACTCGTCCTCCGATGGATGACCGTCGCAGCGATCGACATATCGAACAAGATCCCGCGCGTGAGCTTGAGGATTTCGAGGTGTCGATCAGACCGATTTCTGGCAACCACCTCGCTGTCCATAAGAACAGCGAATCATTCCGTGACAATGGCTGCTTTTGGCACCATCAACAAACGTCCACCCATTTGCTTCAGCATACTCAATGGCGGCCCGAATTTCCTTATTTGGATGCATAATTACGGCTCTGCGGTGCCTGACGTTCGAGCGGAAGGCTACTCAAACACCACAAGTAAATCCCCCGTTTCAACCTGGCTACCAGCTTTAACCAGCACTTCCGACACGGTGCCGTCCTGTTCGGCGTTGAGCATGGTTTCCATTTTCATGGCTTCCAGTGTTAAGAGCTTCTGGCCTTTTTTGACGTTGTCGCCGGGTTTGACTGCTACGGCTACGACCATGCCGGGCATTGTGGAGCCGACGTGGTTTTTGTTGTTGGGATCGGCTTTGGCGGCTTTGACGGTGTCGGATTCGACGTTCTTGTCGACGACGGTTACCTCGCGCGGTTGGCCGTTGAGTTCGAAGAAGACGGTTCTGGTTCCGTCGGCGTGAGCTCCGCCGATGGTGGCGAACTTGATGATGAGGGTTTTGCCTTCTTCGATGTCGACCGCGATTTCTTCGCCGGGTTCCAGGCCGTAGAAGAAGTTGGGGGTCGGCAGGATGCTGACGTCGCCGTATTCCAATTGGTGAGCGGCGAAGTCTTCGAAAACTCGTTCGTACAGCAACCACTGCACGACTTCTCGTTCCAGCGGGTCGCGTTTGACCATGCCCTTGACCTTCTCACGAGCCGCGTCGAAGTCGGCGGGGGGAATGGTTTCGCCGGGGCGGCCTTTGAATTCTTCTTTGTCCAGGAGGACTCGCTTTTTAACTTCGTCGGGGAAGCCGCCCAGCGGCTGGCCCATGCCGCCGCCGATCAAGTCGAGCACGCTCGCGGGGAACGCGATGTCTCGATCGGGGTTCAGTACGTCTTCGTTGGTCAGGTCGTTGGCTACCATAAACAGAGCCATGTCGCCGACGGCTTTGCTGGACGGCGTGACCTTGGGGATGTCACCGAACAACTGGTTGACGCCCGCGTAGATCTTGCAGACTTCCGCCCAGCGGTCGGCCAGACCGAGGGCTCGCGCTTGTTGGAACAGGTTGGTGTACTGGCCGCCCGGCATTTCGTGTTCGTAGAGGGCTCCTGTGGCCGGAAGTACCTGGCTTTCGAACGGCGTGTAGAACTCTCGGGTCGAACGCCAGTAGTCGGCGATGTCGTCGAGAGCTCCGCCGTCAAGCTGCGTGTCTCGATCGCCAAAGCGAAGCATTTCGACAACATTGTTGAGGTTCGGCTGCGACGTTCCGCCGGACATCGGGGCCATCGCACAGTCGGCGATGTCGAGTCCCACTTTGCTGCCTTCCAAAATCGAGGCGGCCTGAATTCCGGCGGTGTCATGCGTGTGGAAGTGAACGGGAATGCCGACTTCTTCTCGCAGAGTCTTCACCAACGCGGCGGCGGCGGCAGGTTTGCACAACCCGGCCATATCTTTGATGGCCAGAATATGAGCCCCCATTTTCTCCAGCTCTTTGGCCAGGCCGACGTAGTACTGCATGTCGTACTTGGTGCGGTGTGGGTTGGTGAGGTCGCCGCTGTAGCAGATCGACGCTTCGCAAAGCATGCCCGCGTTGATGACGCTGTCCATCGCGACTTTCATGTTGGGCAGATAGTTGAGAGCGTCGAAAATGCGGAACAGGTCCATGCCGCAATCAGCCGCTTCTTTCACACACGCGGCGACAACGTTGTCGGCGTAGTTGGTGTAGCCGAGGGCGCTGGATGCTCGCAGAAGCATCTGCGTCAGAATGTTGGGCACTTTGGCTCGGAAGTCAGCCAGGCGTTGCCACGGACATTCTTTGAGGAAGCGTTGCGAGGTGTCGAAGGTGGCTCCGCCCCACATTTCGAGGCTGAACAGATCGCTGGCGTTGTGAGCGTAGGCGTTGGCGATTTGCAGCAGGTCGTAGGTTCTCATCCGAGTCGCGAGCAGCGATTGGTGAGCGTCGCGGAAGGTGGTGTCGGTGATGAACAGCCGGTCCTGTTCGCGGACCCATTTGGAGAAGCCTTCGGCGCCGAGTTCGGTGAGTTTGGTTTTGGTGCCGGGAGGGATAGTAGCCCGACTGTCCGAGTCGGTTTGTGATGGGGCCGCCTCGGAGAGGCGGGCTACTTTGGGCAGTGGTGCGGGTTCTCGGCGGAGGGCGACGGGGCGGTCTTTGACCAATTCATTGCCGTTGACCATGACGTTGGCGAGGTAGCTGAGCACCTTGGTGGCTCGGTTTTGGCGCGGGTCGAATTCGAACAGCGCGGGTGTTTCGTCGATGAACCGAGTTGTGCAATCACCGCTGGTGAAGGTTGGATGAGACAACGTTTTCAGGAGGAAGGGAATATTCGTCTTCACGCCTCGGATGCGGAATTCGCGGAGAGCTCGTTCCATCTTGCTGATCGAACCATGGAAGTCTCGACCTCGAGCAGTAACCTTCGTGAGCAGCGAATCGTAAAACGGATTCACGACGGCTCCACTGAACGCGCTGCCGGCGTCGAGGCGGATGCCCATTCCGCTGGCGCTGCGGTAATGGGTGACTCGGCCGTAATCGGGCATGAAGTTGTTGGCCGGATCTTCTGTGGTCACTCGACATTGCATCGCGAAGCCGTTGACCTTCACGGCGTCCTGCGAAGGAATGTCGATGCAAGCGTCAGCCAGCTTATGTCCCTGTGCCACCAGAATCTGCGACTTCACAACGTCGTAACCTGTGACTTCTTCGGTGACGGTGTGTTCCACCTGGATGCGCGGATTGACTTCGATGAAGTAGAATTTCTGTTCGTCGTCGTCGACGAGGAATTCCACGGTGCCCGCGCAGCTGTAGCTGGCTTGTTCGCCGATCTTCAATGCGGCTTCAAGAATGCCATCGCGAAGTTCCGTGGATAGGTTCGGCGCGGGCGCGAGTTCGACGACTTTTTGGTGGCGTCGCTGTACGGAGCAGTCTCGTTCGAACAAATGCACCAGGTTGCCGTGTTCGTCGCCGAGTAACTGCACTTCGATGTGGCGAGCTCGCGCGATGAATTTTTCGATGAAGACTTCCGGGTTGCCGAAGGCCGTTTGAGCTTCGTTGCGAGCACTTTCGAAGGCGTGGTCGAATTCGTCGGCCGCGCGGACGACTCGCATGCCTCGCCCGCCGCCACCGTGAGACGCTTTGATCATCACGGGGAAGCCCACTTTTTCTGCGGCGGCTCGAGCTTCGGCCAGATCATCGACGGCTCCCTGCGTGCCTCCCAGAATCGGCACGTCGGCCTTGATGGCGATGGCTCGCGCGGACGTTTTGTCGCCCAGATTTTGCAGAGCGTCCACACTGGGGCCGACGAATTTGATGCCGGCATCGGCACAGGCCTGGGCAAATTCGGCACGTTCGGACAGGAAGCCATAGCCGGGATGAATCGCATCCACGCCCACTTCTTTGGCTAGCGCGATGATGCCTTCAATGTCGAGGTACGCTCGAATTGGTTCGCCCTTGTTGCCAACCTTGTACGCTTCATCCGCCTTGAAGCGATGCAGAGCGTAGCGGTCTTCGTGCGAATAAATCGCAACGGTGCGAATTCCGAGTTCGGTGGCAGACCGGAAGACTCGAATTGCGATTTCAGAACGATTGGCGACGAGCAGTTTGTTGATGGTGGTCATGATTTGTTGGGCAAATTGGGCCTGAAACAGGATGTTTGGCCGTACAATACCGTCCGAAGGGAATAGTCGCCACTGGGAACGTTCTACTGCCGCAGGCTTAAGAATAGGCGGAATCAATCAATGAGAATTCGAACAGCCACGGCCGCTGATGCCGCAGTGCTGGCAGACTTCAACTGCCGGCTGGCTCAGGAAACGGAAAACAAGACGCTTGACGAAGTTGTCGTGCTTAGCGGCGTGAAACGTGGCCTGCAGCAGGGGCACGAAGTGACCTACTTTGTGGCGGAAGTTGAGGAAAACATCGTCGGACAGGTCCTGCTAACTCGCGAATGGAGCGACTGGCGTGACGGCTGGACATATTGGCTGCAAAGCGTTTATGTACAGGCCGACTTTCGCGGCAAGGGCGTGTTTCGACAGTTGGTCGAACACGTCAAACAGAATCTGCGAGACCGCGGCGACGTAAGTCTGCTGAGATTATACGTCGAAAAAGAAAACGAGGCTGCGATTGCAACCTATCGCCGACTTGGATTCGTTGACCCAAATTACCGCGTGATGGAATTATCGCTGAATGATACCTGAGCGTCGAATTACCCCGGCAATTCGGTCGCCGCCCATTCGCCTAAGGCCTCACGATTGATTTTGACGTTGTGTCGAGTATCAACGGGCAGCGATCGGTGAAACAGGATGTGCGAGATCGACTGAGTGAGTTCGTTTTTTGCCCCCAATGCCAGCAATTCTTTGCGGAACTTTTCTTCTGCCGCGGAACCTTCCGGAAAGCTACCCTGCTCGGGTTCAACCACCACCGCAGGAATCTGCTGGCCACGTTCACCGATACCAACGAGTGCGCAACGATAGATGTCGGCATGCTGATTGAAGATCGCTTCGCACCGGACGGAATACAATGGACCGTCATTCGTGAACACGATGTGAGCCTTCCGACCACAGAACCACAGTTGCCCGTCGTCGTCCAGATAACCGACGTCTCCCATACGATGCCAGAAGCCATCGCTGTCGTTGATCTTTGCCAGAGCTGTTCCGTCGGGGCGCTGGTAGTACTCACGAGTGGCCACGGGGCCGCGGACGACGATTTCGCCAATTTCACCCTGCGGACGTTCGATGGCGTCAACAAAGTCTGCAATCGGCTCGAACGTTACATCGATGATTTTCACCTGCATCCTGTCAAAGATTTTTCCGACGCATGTGCCGGCACCGGTTGCCGTTTGAGCGGCTGTTTCTGTCAAAACCTGGCGCCCGCCGATTGCCGCAACGGGCAAGCATTCTGTGGCACCATAAGGCGTGAAAACGTCTGCCTTATCCGGTAACGCTGCCAGCATACGTCGCAATACGTGGTTGGGGACTGGCGCGCCAGCGGACAGGATTCGCCGAAGTGTTGGCAGCTTGATGTCGTTGGATTCGCAATATCGTCCGACATTGTTCCACAGCGCCGGGGAACCGAATGCCTGCGTGACGCCATGGTTGTTGATCGCTTCAAGTTTCTTCACCGGGTCGACGTTGGCTGGCTTGGTGGGATCCATATCCGGAATAATGGTGGTCACCTGCATAGCGATATTGAACAGCGCAAACAGCGGAAATCCAGGGAGATCAACTTCCCCTGGTTCGACACCGAAGCGATCTCGAATCAAATCCACCTGGCCGTCAAACATACCATGCTCGTAGCAAACTCCCTTGGGCGGGCCGGTGCTGCCGCTCGTGAAGATGACCGCGGCAGGATCAAACTCTTTTGTTTGCGGCAGCGGAATGGAAGAATCGCTGCCAAGCTTCTGCAGGTCGGCATAGCAGGGGATTCCGAAATGCCGCTTGCTCGGCCCGATGACAATGTTGTGCCGTGAGTTTCGATAGCTGCGAAATTTCAGCCGGCGCGCAAAATGGACAATCGGAACAGCAACAAAGCCATCCGGTTCGCACTGGTCCAGGCAACCAAACACTTTTTCTCGCCCCATGCCGGGATCAATCAGCGTACAAGCCGCTCCAGACCGAAAGATCCCAAACGTCAGAGCGATGGATTCCAGGGATGGCGGCACAAACATGGCCAGCCGGTTTCCGGGCCGAACGCCCATGCTGACCAGGCCGCGAGCGATTTGATCTGCTTCCCGATCAAGCTGTTCAAACGTCAACTGCGTGTATGCAACTCGCCCTGCCGCGTCTCGACCGTCCGGAAATACGACGGCTCGCTGGCTGGGTGCAGCCTTCGCAGACTGACGCAAACGATCGGCGATATTTAGAGTGCGTGACATGGTTCGATAGATTCGTCAGCCAGAATTGTTAGCGGGTCTCCGAACACGCTGACAGGGTGAACGAGCGGCAGTGTAACGTTGGAGCGCCAGGAATTGGAATTCAAGTGGAAGTGGGCGCACGTGCGCGGTGAGAACATTCGAAGGCTCGGCTTCCGTAATCAGGAAGTCAGACATTTCGGATCGTGGAAACCGACTCATGCAATCAACAAACTCAACGCAGCCGTTAAAGAGCGTTGGGATGCGGTGGTTCAATTGCGCAACGTTCGGCAAACACATGTAACTGAACGATGCCCTGCGGCAGCTTCTGCAGCATCGCAGGCGGCTTAATCCGCACAACCGTTACATTCGGCCCTGCATAAGCGGTCTTGTCGGAACAAACCGGCGTGTGTTGCCACAAGCAACGATGACAAGCGGCAATTTTCGCAGAAAGCGGTCGCCAATGGTCGAATTAGCTTTTTAGACTTCCACATGACGAACGGAAAGCGTCCGCGATGGACTCTGCGTTCACCTAAGGCACGGCTTGCCCTTGTTGGCTGCGAATGTAGCAGACAGCGACGTTGGGGACGGGCGGCGATCATTCAAGAAGAAAGATTGACCGAGGAATTGAAATGCTTGTACTCAGTAGAAAAAAAGACGAGAAGATCGTAATCGGTGACAACATCACTTTGATGGTCATCGAAATTCGTGGCGACAAAGTTCGCCTGGGCATTGACGCTCCTCGCGACGTGACAGTTCATCGAGAAGAGATTTACGACGCCATCAAACGCGAAAGCACCGAAGGTCAGCCGAGCGCCGAATAAATTTTATTCGTAGATAGACATCTGCGGGAACTTCGGCTTCGATAAGTTCCCGCTGCTGACTGATGGCCATAATGCCAGACGTCGATTGAATCGCCGAACTCATCAACGAGTTCGGCTTTTTCATGCGCGGCAAGCAACGTCTTGAGCTTTGCCCTGCGATAGCCGCCCGGCGTTTTCCGACGCCATCTTACTGATGCGGTGGAGGTGGCGTGACGGCCTTTTCGACTTCGGTCAACAGCTGTTCTCGGCGAAACGGTTTGTACAGCACCGACTTCAATCCGCGCTGGCGTGACTTTACGATCGAATGCCCGGCGTCGTATCCAAAGCCGGTCATCAGAATCACGGGAAGACGATCGTCGATGTCCAGAATTTTGCAAAAGCACTCGTAGCCGTTCATGTCCGGCAGTGTGATGTCGGTCAATACGACATCGTAGTGATGGCTCCGGGCCATCTGGCACGCTTCCTTTCCGGAACGCACTGCTTCGACCGTGCAATTGTGCCGCTCCAGTAATTCGTGAGCCGTTTTCAACACGGACTCATCACTGTCCACCACAAGAATCCGCTTGCCTTTGAGTGCCGGTCGTTCGACTCGCGTACGTGCTGTCGTGGCCAGAAAACCGGTCTCACCAGTATCGACGTCTTCAGACAACAAATCGATCTGTCCGCGAATCGTCCGAGTGTTGTCCACGATCTGCTGTAGCTTTTCACAAACGTCCGGATCGTGTCCGATGTACTTTTCCAGAATGGCTGTCGCACTGGACAAAATATCGTCTGTCGGCAACGCGATTTCACGACGCAGCCGATCGGAGCTGGCTGTTGCGGTCGTCACTTTTTCTGCCACCAGCAGCTGAAGCTGATTGAGTGCCATCGCAACGACGCAGCCGAA
>CAYZYB010000160.1:0-8283 GCA_964481505.1 uncultured Planctomycetaceae bacterium
GGGTTGGAGCGAGGCACGAAGGAGACCCGAGACCCCGGGGTTTCCTTCGCAAGCTCAGTCCAACCCCGGCCACCCATTTTCAAATGCAACAATCTACTACCAAACCCTTCAGGCACGTTTTTGTCACAGCTGTTCATCCGCAAATTTCAGGTACTGTGTCCAATCGAAGTCTGTCACGTCGTGCTTTCCGCTGCGGATGTGGTAGCCGACATCTGTTTGAATTGGTTTGTTGACGGTCGCGACATCGTCATTGGGTAGCGGTTTTCTGCCGAGGAGTTCGAACACCGGGCCAGCGTGATACAGAGACAGCATTTCGCCGCGAGGATCTGCCCATTTATCACCTTCTGCGCTGGCGACGTAAACTGGCCGGGGAGCGATCAAAGCCATCAGCATGTGATGATCAACCGGCGATGCGGTTTCGTTGTCGTTGTAGTCGCGGTGCTTCAGGCAGAACCAGTGCGGGAAGGATGTATTGATGCGTTTTACTGTCTCTCCGAACGCTCGCCGCGACAATGCCGCTCCACCACAGCCGGAATTATTCGAAATCACCATCGCAAAACGTTGGTCGGAAGCGCCGCCCCAAAGTGATGTCTTGCCGAGTCGGGAATGGCCGAACAACGCGACGCGGTTGCCGTCGACGAGCGGATCGACTTCCAGGACGTCAAGGGCGTGGCTGAGCCCCCACGACCACGCGCTGATCGAGCCTCCCGCATCGGAACTTCGTGGAGCGTCGCCTCGATCCGGTTCTGTAATCGCATGAATTCCGTTACGGAATTCATCGTGAAAGTCAGGATCAATGTCCCCATAGTAAATCGTGGCAAGCCCATAGCCGCGCGAAACAATCATTTCGGCGGGCCAGCGGCCGCTGCTCTTGCCGCGTGACTGTTCCGTCGCCTTGTGGTCGATGTTGCCGCGGCCTGTGTCGTTGCGAACCCATGATTCCGTAATTTGAATTGCCGGGTCTGCATCTACGGAATGGTTTCCGTGAAAGTTCAGGCCAAGAAAACAGGGGACGGGGCCGGTCGCGTCGGCTGGAGTGTAAACCAGAATATTCATTGACGGGCCATCGTCATCATCAGTGAAGAACACAGTAATCTCTCGACGGATGGCCTTACCGTTGGCGGCTTCACTGGAACGGGAGCGAAGTCGCGAACGAATTTGTGACAACTTTTCCGGCTGCTTTCCGAACACATGCTGTTGGAACAGCTCCAAAATTTCAGGTCGGCGCTTCTGCGTCCATTGATCTGCCGTTGTAATCTTTGTTCCGTCTTTGGCTGTGAGCACATCCGGAAGCTCAAATTCAGGAACATTCGCTTCGTCGTAGTTGAAACCTTTAGGCTGCGCGTCTGCTTCGGATGAAATGTTCATAGCGGCAAGAATGAGTAGGAGGCTGCCACAGATCGATCGGTAGGATTGAGGACAGGCGGTTGGCGTCACAGTTTTCTCCGCGTTGGATTGTTGAGAAGCAGGAGTAAAGTTACGGTTTGCAGCATTGTGGTCAGTCGACTGTCATCGTAATCAACCTGTCGCAGTTCCGGAAGCAAATGTCAGGCATTCGTCGCATCAAGCCTTATGTCTTCGCCCTGGTGTGTTGCGCCGCGCTGGTGGCTTGTCGAGCGTTTGGGATTTTCTCAAATAGCCCCGTTCAGGTGACTGCTCAGGATCGGGAAGTGCTTGTGACCTGGGTGATCGACGGTGATACATTCGAGACCAGCAACGGAGAACGCGTTCGGTTGTTGGGAATTGATGCTCCTGAGGTCTCTCATCACGATGTGGCGGGCGAACCGTTCGGTGAGGAATCCGCGGCCTGGCTGCGTCGCAGGATTGCTGACACAAATGTCACACTGCGATTCGGCCCGGAACTCACGGACCATTATGGCCGAACTTTGGCGTGGATCTATTCTGATGACAATGTGCTCATCAACCAGGAAGCTCTGCAGACCGGCCACGCTGAGCTGCTGGATCGCTTCGGATTGCCAGAGAATCTGGAACCGCAACTTCGAGCTGCCGAACACGCTGCGAAGTCAAAGAAGATTGGACTGTGGAAGCAGCCCCAGGACAATCGGAGCGAAGCTAAGGAGCGGGAGTCTTCACTTAGGTAATTATTCCTGAGGTCTGCTCCAATGCTGACCACTGCCGGAATCAATCAGCGGCGTCCCATTAGTGTTCGCGCCAATAGTGTTGGTCCAGACTGTCTGTTTGATGCCTTGCAATCACCTATTTTGCGTCTTTGCGCGGGTGTGGTAGCAGTTTGTTGCATTTGAAACGGGTGGCTGAGCTTGGACTGATCCTGCGAGGGAAACCCCGGGGTTTTCCTCGTCCCTCGCTCCGACCCTGGCCACACTCTACAACTTTGCAACTTTCCGCGATTTCACCCTTTTGAGCGTGCGGTTGTAGCTGGGCTTCCAGTTCGCCAGTGGTCTGTTTCAAGCACTCCGGATCGAAGACGGTGGCCGTTTCTGGCAATGATCCCCAAGAAGGACGCGAACATGAGAGCTTCTTCGGACGTTTTTCAGTTCCCTCGCCGGTTGCAGACTTCGGATCGACGTGGCGGTCGAGTTGAAGAAAGACGGCAGCATCAGAAGCATGCTGCCAGGTACGAAGATTGTTATCTACATCACGTGACTCGCGCGTTGTTGTCGCAACAGTTAGAAGTGTCGAGGTGAGAACGTCTAGACGCTCAACACGTTGCGAATCGGACCGGTAACGTGAAGTGGGATTCTCTCTGAAGTTGATACAAACTTCAAGAATAGTCACGAAGTACTGAAGCGAGATCACGTTACGACATTCACCAGATTTATGTGAATCACGATCTTCAACTGAGTTCCCATCATCTCTAAAGGAGCAAGAAGTATGTTGCGTACATTACAGACACGGAGACGCCGGGCTCAGGCCATCGCACGATGTGCTCCTGAGAACCTGGAGCCACGGCAACTGTTGACAGCTGGACTGGTGGATGACTGCTGTGCCGATACGCTCGAGGTTTCAGCATCGGCGGCTTCAGACTTTCAGGCTACCGCGGTGTCTGATCGTGCCGGGAGCTCTCGAGCGACCGCGTTGCGACTTGGCGAAATCGACGGGCAGCAGTCTTTGCGAGGTTATGTCGGGCAGAACGGCCGCTTTCGAGACCGCAGTGACTATTTTCAGTTTACTGTCGACACTGAGTCTGACGTCAGCATTAGATTGTCTGGTCTGTCGTCCGATGTCGATTTGTATCTCGCAAATTCGTCCGGACGGAGTATCGGTCGTTCGACAAATTCTGGCACTCGCAGTGACCAGATCTCCGGAACACTGGAAGCTGGCACATACTATGCCGTCGCCATACCGTGGCGAAACTCATCCAGCTTCTACAATCTGTCGTTTGACGTCAATGCGACCAACTCGGTGACACCGACACCGACGCCAGCGCCGACACCGCCAGTTGCCGCCCCGGTCAGCCCCACTCCGACTCCGGCCAGCTTCAACAGCGTCACCGGTTACGGTCTGGTTGACGCAAATGCAGCCGTTAATGCGGCACTTGGAAACCAGACACTGTTCGCCAATCAGCCAACCTATGGGGGATTCGACGACTGGAATGTTAATCAGATCGCTGCACCGGAAGTCTGGGCCGAAGGCTATACAGGCGAAGGCATTGTCGTAGCTGTTGTGGATTCGGGGGTTGATTATCGGCACGCCGATCTGAGCGGAAACATTTGGTCCAACACCGATGAAATCATCGGCAATGGCATCGATGATGATGGCAATGGATACATCGATGATGGCGTCGGCTGGGACTTCATTGGGAATGACAACGACCCAAGTGATACCAACAACCACGGAACTCATGTTGCTGGCACGATAGCTGGTTCACGAAATGGGTTTGGTGTCACAGGAATCGCCTACAACGCAACCATCATGCCGGTCCGCGTGCTCGGTGGAAACGGTTCCGGATCTCATTTCAGTGTGGCTCAGGGGATTCGCTACGCCGCTGACAACGGAGCGGACATCATTAACCTTAGCCTTGGTGGTGGTTTTAGTTCATTGATTCAAGATGCCGTTCGCTATGCGTTCAACGCTGGCTCCGTTGTCGTAATGGCTTCAGGCAATGACGGTGCGGCATCACCGGGGAACCCGGCCTCCTTCGCGACAGATTTTGGTATTGCCGTGGGCGCGGTGGATCGCAACAACAACGTGGCGGGATTCAGCAATCGAGCGGGCACACAAACCCTGGACTACGTGGTTGCACCGGGCGTCGGCGTACTCAGTTCGGTCGCCGGTGGGCGATATGCGCGACTCAGCGGTACCAGTATGGCCACCCCTCACGTCGCGGGTGTGGCAGCGTTGATACTTTCTGCGAATCCTGATCTTACGCCGGCACAGGTGGAAAGCATTTTGGTGAGCACAGCGGGCGGAGGAGCAGCCAGTTCATTCGGGTCGAGCAGTCCGGGATCTTCCGGGACTACCAGCATTCGCTCGACGCCGATCATTGTTCGCGCCACACCCGCAACGTCTGGCCAGTCATCACTTTTTGCTTCCGCGGGAACCGAACAGGCGCAGCGTGTTGTGCTTCAGGCCAATTCCGATGATTCTCTGCTGAGTTCTGAAAGTTCTCTGACAACACGTCGTGATCAGGGTTTGCTTGAAAGTTCTGACGAAGATCAATTGCTGACAGTAAATGAAACTGAGACTCATAGCCCGCAAGTCGACACACCGTTGACCGCGATTTCCGCTCTTGATGATCTGTTCATTGACTTTGCGCTGCTGACGTAGTCTGTGGGCTCGACGTTTGTAGCTCGCTGGCGATAGCCAACCAAATGTTCCCCGAACACTGCTATTGCCGATGAGAATTCGGTGATCGTTGACCGACAGTAACCCGATAGCCCTGTGACTTGAGGGTTGCTTCGGTCACTTTCCGCGATTTCTGCCCCAAAAGTGTGTTCGCAAAGTGAGTCGGGACGGGATTCCAACAAAGAACTCCGACGACACAGAAGCAGGAAGCACGCTCTACCGAAAATTCCACCCGTAAAAAAATTATCCGCCGCTGATCCATACGGTTCAGCGGCGGACAACTCTCTCTCAAGCAACACTTGAACTACTCAGTGGTCTCTCTCTTACGCCACTTTGTGTCGTTTACGGCTTCCGAAAACTCGACCGGTCGTGATCAGAGCCAATGAAGCAGTGGCGAAGCGATTGTCAATTGCAACGACTTGCGCTTCTTCACTCGCAAAGAACTGATCAATCGTTTCGTTTCCTGCCGGGTCCTGTTCTGATCCAGCTGTTACTTCTTGATCGATCCGAGTCTGTATTGTTTCCAGTTCTGGCGACTCAACTGTAATCGCTGCCGCCTCCTCAGCGTCGGAGTCTGCAGCCGACTTTGCAGTTGCCATCGTCGCCTCTTCTGCTTCGTCCTGCTCAACGGCTCCGTCAGCAGTTTTCGCTTCCACTTCTGCTTCAGAATTGACCGCATCCGTCAGGCTGGCAGACTCACTATCTTCTGAAACCTGCTGATCGGCTAAAGAGACGTCAAAGACATCATTTGCCAGAATCGGTGGTTCGTCATCAGTGTCCTGAGACGTAAGTGACTCGACGGTTTGCAGTGGGGCCGCACGAAATACTCCAGCCGGATTTGTGGAGAACTCAGGTTCATCGAACAGCCCACGCTCGGTTGTGATTTCAGGGAACTCGTTGAACGCGATTTGTTCCACAGGTGCTGGCGTCTCTACGGTTTGAAGTTCATAGTCGACACCATCGTCCGCAGGATATGTATGTTCGCCGTCAGCTTCGCCAATCTGCTCGAAATAACTGTCTGTTTCTGCAGTACTTACGTCAGCGGCGGCAACAGCAGGTGCTGCGATCGCATCCAAAGCTGCCGCAGAGGCCGACAGCTGCAGACGATACTCAAGAGGTTCAGCTGCTCGCACAGTCACAGTACGTCCGGGGCGACGCTTACCCTGATTTCCGAAGAGGCGATTGATAGACTTCAGCATCTCACTGCTCCCATAAAGTATTGTTTCGAGCACACTTGTTGGACGCGATAGTCTTGGAGGTTCTTACAACACAACTGAAAAGAAATTGCAATTTTGACAAGAGTGCCCGGGAAGGCCAGCGAATCACGTTAAACACAGCGTTTTTCTGACCTTCCAGCCGGCTCGAACAGACAGCTGCCAGCCCTGTATCCATACTGGTGGTGCCAGTTTCCCTTGCCAACTGATTTCGGCTGTTCTCACAGAATCTACGGTAAGAAGTGGCGTACGTCATAGCGTCAGAGAAGTTAGATGAATCTAAATCTCAGCTGGAAATGGTGCAGCGATGCTCATTACCTTTGTTGGATTCATGGTTTTCATATTGGCAACATTCGTGCTCCGGGTCGCCATGTTCATTGTTGGCACGCTGAAAGAACACGATCGCCAATCGACAGACGGATCAGTGCCGTCAACAGGAAGACGTTTCGTTGTATAAAACAGGCCCTTTCAGCTCCGAACTACTGAATGCGAAACGGTAACAGGTTCGATCTGAACAGACACCTTTACACCCTGCGAAAGTTAGCTCCATGAATTCGAAAGTGATACTTGTAACCGTCGTGATGCTAACCCTTGCCACGATCGTGCTGTCGCAGGAACAGCAACCCGGAGCGAACCAATCTAATGGAGGCATGAAGCGAGGAGCTCTTCATGACCAGCCGATCGAAATTGGAACGGTTCGGTGGACGCGTGATCTGAACAATGCCATGGTGGCGAGTCGAGAAACTCAGAAACCAGTCCTGGTGTTGTTTCAGGAAGTCCCGGGCTGCGCCGGGTGTCAGAAGTTCGGACGAGAGGTATTGTCTAACCCACTGCTTGTGGAAGCTATCGAAAACGAATTTGTGCCAGTCGTTGTTTATAACAATCGTTCATCGGGGACGGACGCGAAACTTCTGAAACAATTCAACGAACCCGCCTGGAACTATCAGGTCATTCGTTTTCTGGACAAATCCGGCAAAGACATCATCCCTCGAAAGGACCACATCTGGACAGTATCCGCAGTTGCGAGTCGCATGATCGAAACACTTCAGACTGCAGGTCGTCCTGTCCCAAAGTACCTCAGCACGCTGGTGTCTCCGCCAAAACCGAATCACCAGATGGCTGCTTTCGCGATGTACTGCTTCTGGACTGGCGAATATGAGCTGGGTCGTATTGACGGGGTTACCGCAACAGAAGCCGGCTGGCTCGATGGACACGAAGTCACGCTGGTTCATTTTGACAGTAAAAAGCTGTCACTTGAATCGCTGGCGCGGAAGGCGGCGGAAGTCCG
The DNA here is from genome assembly GCA_964481505.1 of uncultured Planctomycetaceae bacterium. Taxonomy (GTDB): domain Bacteria; phylum Planctomycetota; class Planctomycetia; order Planctomycetales; family Planctomycetaceae; genus Fuerstiella. The sequence continues at coordinate 7,270 of CAYZYB010000160.1, forward strand.
GTGCGCTCGGAAAATTTATACCACTGACGGTAAGCCAATCAGCGGATTGAGGTTAGCGACAGGGCAACTTGATCGCTCCTACCGACGCGCATCCGAATCTGATCAGAAGCGTCAGCTGTTACGCCATCCGCGTCTGAAGGAGATCCCTAACCTGAATGCGACGCAGCTCACCAAGCTAAATGCGATTGTACCTCGGAATGTTACACAAGCGCTGGCATGGTTGAGCCCTGATCAGCGTCAGTGGTTGAGCAAAAACTAGAGCTTGGTGGCACAAAAGTCAACCGGATGCCTACATGTTCAAGCCCAAAGGAGACAACCGCCAAAGCGTTGTGCCTGAGGCGGAGAGCGGAAAGTCTCTGACTGAAGCAGAAGGCGGCCTGACACGGCACGCATCACCTATACGCTGAGAACTTTCTGCAAAGTTTCTGATACGAGTTAGCTCATGCTAACTCAGGCTTCTACGCGCGGCTCAGCGGTTTTGAGTCGACGCTGCGAATCGCCGTGTCCAACGCCACGGACTGGTTTGACGATCATCGCACTGCTATTCCATGCTGGATGTTTGCGCCCCGTTGAGTGGGCCGTCGTATCGGCATGACTCCGCTTGGTTTGCACTCCTGCGACTTTGACTTTCATATCGGCTTTCACCCATTCTACGGAGATCGGCGAGATGGCACGGTAAGAGGCTCGGAGGCAACGATGTCAAACAAGCATGCCGCAGCGGCATTAGTCGTCTCAATCAAGGAAGCACTGCCCCTTCAGGAGTTTGTTATGCCATTCAACAAAAACAAAACCACCCCACTTCAGCAGATTGCTGGTCGCCTTAATTCCGCAATCGTCGCCTGCTTCGTCATTGCGACAATCGCTGCGATCTCTGACACAACCGTAGCGGCCATGCCACGGGGCGTTGAGTTTGGTGGTCATGATCCCACAAAACTGATCGACAGGCAGATGCTGGTTCGAGGGCATGCCAAACGTTCGGTTCGATATGACGGAAGAACGTATTACTTCACTGAC
>CAYZYB010000161.1:0-8269 GCA_964481505.1 uncultured Planctomycetaceae bacterium
GCTATTGGCACATGCATCGCTGCCGGTATGGGAAAGTTATTCCGAAGACCAACACCGAATTTTGGCAGGCCAAGCGAAATGGCAACGTGGATCGAGATCGCCGGAACACCAAAGCACTCCGAAAGGCCGGTTGGAAAGTTCTTGTGGTGTGGGAATGCTGGACGCGCAATTCAGAAGAAGAGGTGATTCCTCGACTCGAAAAGTTTCTGGCCCCGGAATAGAGATTTCGGGCCATACGCTTGAGACTCCATCTCAGTTGCGCCATTTTTGGCCATCAAAATTGCCAAATTGTTGTTCTTCAATAGAATCTCAGTGATATGGCACCTCTGGACACCAAAGACCGTGAAATTCTGGACCACTTGCAGCGCAACAGCGGTGCGAATGTTCAGGACCTTTGCGATCTGCTGAAAGTGACCAGAAACGCCATCCGCCAACGAATTTCAAGGCTGGAAAGCTGCGGTTTACTCCGGAGTGAACAGCAGTCGCAATCTCGCGGGCGGCCAAAGAACGTGTACATGGTGACTGCAGAAGGCCTGCATTCGCTTGGTGAAGACTACCGCGAACTGGCGGTTGTTCTTTGGGAATCAATTGTGGGGCTGGAGGACTCTGACGTCAAACAGCTGTTGATTTCTCAGGTGCGAGACCGCTTGGCGGAGAGATTTCGTCATAAATTGACGGAAACGGCTTCGGCTGACGTTCGAGTAGATCAGTTGGCGGAAGAAATGAAGTCGAGTGGCTTCAATGTGGAGAGTGATCATTCGGCGGCGTTGCCGATTCTGCGGGAGAAGAATTGCCCGTTTCCGATGCTGGCAGACGTGGATGAAACCATTTGTCAGGTGGAACGAGAGGTTCTGGAGCAGGTCCTTGGGGCACCGGTGGAGTTTAAGAATCGGTGTCGAGATGGGCACCATTGTTGTGAATTTGAGGTACAGACCGTGACGGACTGACTTTTTGGGGAAGGTGATCTGAAATTTGAGATCAAAGATTTGGCATATCGAATCCGGGATCTCAAATTTGAAATTACCTCCACGAAATATCGGAGCGTTTTGAATCAAGTCGAGAGCCTGATACAGTTTGTGAATCGCAAGACTCCTGATGTGGCGTCAGGAGATTCAGTCAAACTGCGAATGGTTCAAGAGATATTTTTGAGGACACGGATCGACATGACATGGATTGAAGGACGATTCGAAGAGAATGTCATCACGACAACTCTCGAAGACGCAATGAACTGGGGACAACAGTCCAGCATCTGGCCAATGACTTTCGGTCTGGCGTGTTGCGCGATCGAAATGATGGCGACTGGTGCCAGTAAGTACGACATCGACCGTTTTGGTGCCGGGGCATTCCGTGCGACTCCTCGACAGGCCGACCTGATGATTGTCGCGGGAACCGTGACCTTCAAAATGGCCAGTCGCGTGCGTCGTCTTTACGAGCAGATGGCTGATCCAAAATATGTGATTGCCATGGGTGCCTGCACCGTCGGTGGTGGCCCGTATTTTAAGCATGGCTATCACGTTGTGAAGGGCGTTGACCTGGTTGTGCCAGTTGATGTTTATGTTCCAGGCTGTCCTCCGCGACCGGAAGCATTGCTGGAAGGCCTGATGAGAATTCAGGACAAAATTAAAGCTCGCAAGGTGACCAAGGGCGAAGAAACATTGCCGGTTCCTCACCACAGTGGGTACTCGGCACTGAACGTTTGAAACAGAATATCTTAGATCTGAAATTTGAAATCTCAGATCGACATTTCAAGATTTGAAATCACGCTTCGAGGCGCCACACCTCGAAGAACGAAACGCGACAAACAAGTTTGACTGAATCCTGAACATGCGGCCACCAGATTCTGCTGGTTGCCTGTTCAACAACAAGGAATTGCGAAGACCATGAGCAGCCTGCTCAAAATCACAGACCTCCACGTATCTGTTGCCGACACGCCGATTCTTAAAGGCGTGAATATGGAAATTCGTCAGGGCGAAGTTCACGCTTTGATGGGCCCCAACGGTTCCGGCAAAAGCACACTGGCGTACGCTTTGGCGGGTCATCCCAACTATGCCATCACCGGTGGTTCCATCGAAATTGGAACCGAGGACGATCTGGTCAATATCACAGAACTGGAAGCAGACGAACGAGCTCGCCTGGGCATGTTTCTGGCGTTTCAGTACCCCGTGGTGATTCCCGGGGTGAAAGTCGCGGACTTCATTCGTCACGCGATCAGCAACATTCGCAACCCAGACCGCAAAGAGGGCGAAGGCCTGGTCGGGATGCGTGAATTCCGCAAGGAAATCAAAGCGAAGATGGAAGAACTGGGGATGGATATCGAGTTCGCTCGACGATATCTCAACGACGGTTTTTCCGGTGGCGAAAAGAAGCGCATGGAAATTCTGCAGATGGCGATGCTGCAGCCGAAGTTCGCGATTCTTGACGAAACCGACAGTGGTCTTGATAGCGATGCGGTGCGAGTTGTCAGCGAAGGCCTGGCGAAGCTGGCAGGTCCGCAAATGGGTGTGTTGATCATTACGCACCACGAACGACTGCTGGAATACAACCCGCCGAAGTTTACTCACGTAATGCTTGGTGGCCGCATTGTTGAAACCGGCGATGCATCCCTGGCAGAAGATCTTCACAACAACGGCTACGCAACTGTTCGAGAGAGACATCCGGAAGCCGCGGCGGACAACGCCAAAGCGGAAGAAGCTGCAGCGGTTTAGGTTACGATGAATAGACGTCGGCTTCACGTAACGCATTGAATCGAGGAAGCTTCTGCACAGCTGTTTGACGTTCGACAGGCTCCAGTCTGCCGCAACTCCCTACACAAACTAACTGTGCGTTTGGACAAAGGAAGATTTATGACAATTACCCTTGAGCTCACTGACGAGGAGCATCGACAACTTGCCGAGCGGGCGGAGCGTTCGAACACCAGTGCCACTGAACTGGTGATGGCGGCCATAAGGGAGTTGCTGTTGAAAGACGAAACCAGCCATAAGTCGCTGATCGAACGGGCGGCGGAAGATTCGATTGAAAAAAATCGTCAGATGTTGGATCGCCTGGCGTGACAATCTACCTTGACGTGCAGGATGTGCTTCAGGTCCATCGCCTTGTGATTAGAGAAACTGGAGGAGGAGCTGGTGTACGTGACGGGGGATTGCTTGAGTCGGCTGTGGCACAGCCTCAGGCTTCTTTTGGTGGAACAGAACTTTGTCAATCGCTGGAAGAGAAAGCCGCAGCACTGTGCTATTCAATCGTGATGAACCATCCTTTTGTGGATGGCAACAAACGAACCGGATTCGTGTCTGCGGACACAATGCTGCGTCTTAACGGATTCGCAGTGGAGGTGGCAACGGACGCTGGCGAAGAGACAATTTTGAAACTCGCTTCAGGAAATGTAACCAGAGAACATCTCACGGCATGGTTCTCAGAACACGTCCGTGAGATGACACAGTAAACAGAACGATTTGGCAGTGGCAACGACGACAACAAGTTTCGTTTGCCGCGCAACGCGACAATAAGAATAAGAAATCAGCCCATGAGCACTGACGCACCGGAAAAAGAAGACGTTTCAATCGGCGATTACCAGTTTGGTTTTCACGATTCAACGGACAACTACGAATTCAAGAGCCGCAAAGGTCTTGACCGAGAAATGGTTGCTCAGATTTCAGAGATGAAAAATGAGCCGTCATGGATGCGGGACTTTCGCCTGAAGTCGCTTGAGATCTTTGAGTCTCGTCCAATGCCCAACTGGGGCGGCGATATGTCGGAACTCAATTTCGACGACATCTTCTATTACATGAAGGCGTCTAAGGGACAGGAGCGTAGCTGGGATGACGTTCCTGAGGACATTCGCAAGACCTACGACAAACTCGGAATTCCCGAAGCAGAAAAGAAATACCTGTCGGGCGTGAAGGCTCAGTACGAATCCGAAGTGGTGTACGGAAGCCTGCAGGAAGATCTTGCAAAGCAGGGCGTGTTGTTCACGGATACCGATTCTGCTCTGCGAGACCATCCGGAAATCTTCAAAGAACACTTCGCCCAGATCATTCCGCCGGAAGACAACAAGTTTGCGGCGCTGAACAGCGCTGTTTGGTCGGGTGGATCATTTATCTATGTCCCTCCCGGCGTGAATATTGAATTCCCGCTGCAGGCCTACTTCCGAATCAACAGCGAGAACATGGGGCAGTTCGAACGCACGTTGATCATCGTCGATGAAGGAGCTTCGGCTCATTATGTGGAAGGCTGCACAGCTCCGACCTATAGCAGCGATAGCCTGCACAGTGCGGTTGTAGAAATCGTAGTGAAGAAAGGCGGACGCTTCCGCTACACCACGATTCAAAACTGGTCGAACAATGTCTACAACCTCGTCACCAAACGAGCCATGGCGTATGGCGATTCTCTGATGGAATGGGTCGATGGAAATCTTGGCAGCAAGCTAACCATGAAGTATCCCGCCATCTATCTGATGGAACCGGGAGCTCGCGGGGAAACGCTGTCGATCGCATTTGCCAGCAAAGGACAGCATCAGGATGCAGGAGCCAAAATGGTTCACTGTGCTCCTCACACAAGCAGCCGGATCGTTAGTAAAAGCATCAGCAAAGACGGCGGTCGAGGCAGCTATCGTGGCCTGGTAAAAGTCGAAGACGGTGCTCATCACTGCAAAAGCAACGTGGTGTGTGACGCTTTGATTCTGGATCCGGAAAGCAAAAGCGACACGTATCCGTATATCGAAGTCGAAGAACAGGACGTGGCGATCGAGCACGAAGCCAGCGTCAGTAAGATTGCTGAAGAGCAACTGTTTTACCTGATGAGTCGTGGACTGACGGAAGAAGAAGCGTCGGCCATGATTGTGACTGGCTTTATCGAACCACTGGTCAAAGAACTTCCGATGGAATACGCCGTCGAAATGAATCGACTGATCGAACTGCAAATGGAAGGTTCGGTTGGCTGACCGATTGGCTCGTCAGCCTATAGCGTGGCATCGGAGCGTTGCTCCAGTGATGGCGCACCGCCGAAGGACCACAGCTTGAATGTGGCCAGACAGTATGCTGTGTAAAACGAAGTGAGCCTCGATGGATCGTTGTCCATCGCTACGCAGGCTGATTCACTGAATTCGACAGCAACAATTTTTCACACGTAACTATCTCGTTAAGGTCAATGACCTGGCGGAAGAACTGGTACCACGGACCAAAGATCCATGACCGCAACACTCAATATTGATCGTATTGGCTTCAGTAATGAGGTCTTCGAAGAATTTCTCAGCGGCCGCAGTGAGCCGGAGTGGATCACCGATGCTCGTCGAGCTGCCTTCGCGAAGTACGAAGAGCTTCTTGGCGAAGAACTTGACCCGGAAGAATTCAAACGAGTTGACCTGCGTATCTTTAACGCCGGCAAGTTTCGTCCTTCGAACACCGAGTCTGATGCTTCATCCGTAAAGACTCTGCTTGCCAATGAAACCGAATACGGCGGCACGATTGGCCATGTTGATGGCCACGTGACCCACACGAACTTCGACGAAGACATTGCTGCCAAAGGTGTATTGTTCGGTGATCTACAGACTCTGCTGACTGAACATCGAGAGCTGTTGGAACCATATTTCATGCAACAGGCGGTCAATCCGGATGCCGACCGTTTCAGCGCTTGGCATGCAGCGTTCTGGACGAGCGGTACGCTGTTGTTCGTGCCAAAGGGGGTCACCGTTGACCAGCCTTTGCATAGTTTGATCGCTCATACCAAAGATGGAATCGCCGACTTCGGCCACACTCTGATTATCATTGAAGACGAAGCGAGAGCGACACTGCTGGAAGAAACAACTTCCGCAACAGAAGACCTGAATGGCCTGCACGTTGGCTGCGTTGAATTGATTGTTGGCAAGCACGCGAATCTCAGGTACGTGCAACTGCAGAACTGGAATCAAAAATCGTGGCACTTCGCCCACCAGGCTGGCAACGTTGATCGTGAAGGCTCTTTGCAGTGGACCGTTGTTGGCCTCGGAAGCAAGCTGAGCCATATTCATCAGGACGTGAATCTGAACGGACGAGCTTCCACTGCGGAAGTCAACGGTGTCACGTTCACCAGCGATCGTCAAAAGATCAGTTACTACACACAGCAGCATCATAAGGCTCAAGGGACTCACAGCGATCTGTTGTACAAAGAAGTTCTTCGAGACGAATCGCGTGTGATTTGGCGAGGCATGATTAAGGTTGACGAAGCCGCTCAACAAACCGACGGCTATCAACGCAGCGATGCGTTGATGCTCAGCACCGACACGCGCTGCGACAGTATTCCGGGGCTTGAGATCGAAGCAGACGATGTGCGGTGTACTCACGGAGCCACGACGGGACGTGTCGACGAAGAGCAGATCTTTTACGCGCAGAGTCGCGGCATCAGCGAGAACGAAGCGATGCATATGATCGTGGAAGGTTTTTTCCAACAGGTCTACGATCGCATTCCCATCGAAATCGTTCGTGAAACGCTCAGCCGAACCGTACAGGGCAAACTCGGTATCGAATCGATGGAAATGGTTTAGTCGGCAATCCTTGCTGATCAAAACTGTTCGCAGCCAACGGCTCCCTGTCGCATGCGCGCATCATCAACATTCCCTGAACAGCTTCATGGCGTCTCGATTTGATGCTCCGGGATGCAACCTGGCCCGGAAGCGTGCGTATTTTCACGCCTGGCACCGGTGTGCGTATCGTTTCGGCTCACGTTAAGCAGATTCGGTTATTTAAACCTTAACAATTCTATGGAAAGTAGTGATCGTACCGAACACCGCCTGCCGATATCTCCTGCGTAGAACTGAAAACGTTCTGAAAAAAACGGCAGTATCTGCCACAGGTTCGACCGTGAAGTTTTGGGCGAATCTTCGGCAGCAGTAGTGTTTAACGACGAGCTCGGCTTAGCGAACGGGAAATGTTTCCGGGGGCGACCATGGCACCTTGAGTGCCGTACATTTGGTTCGCGGCCGAGTTTTCGTCCTTCTACAGCGACGGCTTTTGATGGGAATCGCAACGATGCTCCCGTCAGCTCTTACGTGGAGATCATTCGATGCTAAAGCGATTTCTATTTCTGTCAGCCATGATGCTGGCAGCCATTGTGACCAGCCCTGCAACGGTAGAAGCAGCGCCTCCCGGCCAGCCAGCTGACTGGCAGCGGTTCTATCACTACCCGTATGTGTATTACCCACACACATTTCAGAAGCCGCAACAGTACAACAGCATGTACCACAAGTATCCACAATCAATGCAGATCCCTGTGTACAACAAGTCGTGGTACAACTTCTACCCGACAGAAAAAATCTGGCATAAAGGCCATCACTTTATTCTGGATGTATTCTAGGACATCAGCAGACGGCGAATACAATAACAGCCCGGCTTAGTAAGCCGGGCTGTTTTTGTTTGTACCGGTACTGGCGTGGTTCGAGTGACTTTCGCTGGTTCAGAGACCTGTAGCCGCCTCGGAAAAGCGGACTCTCTCACGTCTATACAGCTGAGACCCCGGTGAAGTATTCCGGCTCAGCACCGGCAATCCATTTGATGTTGCAGCCGATACCTGGTTTTTGATCGCTGGAAACTGGTTCTCCGGCCAGAACGGCATCCGATGCTGCCTTCAGGTCTTCGCCCGTGATTTCAGTGTCCGTCTTTGGGCGACTGGAATCGAATTGCCCGCGGTAAACCAGTGAATGGTCTTTGTCGAATAGAAAGAAATCGGGCGTGCAGGCGGCACGATAGGCTTTCGCGACGCTTTGATCAGCGTCGAACAGATAGGGGAAATTGTAGCCTGCTGACGCTGCTTCGACCTTCATTTCTTCGGGGCCGTCTTGTGGATAGTTTTCGATATCGTTGGAACTGATCCCCACGATCCCCAGCCCTTTTGCCTGATACTCATCCCCAAATTCTGCCAGCGCCGTTCGCAGGTGAACCACAAACGGGCAATGGTTGCACATGAAGATCACAAGCAGCGGCTGCCCAGTAAAGTCACTGAGACCGACAGTATTGCCGTCAACGTTGGGAAGCCAAAATTCAGGGGCGGTTGTCCCCAGAGGCAACATTGTTGAAGCTGTTTTTACCACACGATTCTCTCTCTCTCTTCAGAATGAAATGTGTTTCGGATTGATTGGTCTGTTTCAGGACGATTCGCTCATACGCTGAATCAAAGGATCAATGATGACTTCTGGCAGGAAGTCCTTCAAACGTTCTCGAACGTCACCTTTGGCCATACGAGCAATTTGCTTGATCAGTGAACTCGATACGTGATTGTATCTTTCGCTGGACATCAGAAAGAC
>CAYZYB010000162.1:0-8248 GCA_964481505.1 uncultured Planctomycetaceae bacterium
ACTATATTGCGAGCAGGCGTCAAGAACACTTAACAAACCGCTCAGCAGAATCTGCCGAAAAGCGTTGCCTGCAACGGACTTGCAAAAGTCTGACGAGGTGGTTTGACATGTGGGCTGACGTCCGTATTCTGCCCTTTCGCACGGATGACACACTTCGACAGGAGGTCGACTGAACATGCCAGCCAGTTATCGAAAACTCGGACTGTCAGTCCATCGGGTATCACTCATCGCGGACTTCGCATTCTGCTGACACCCCCCAGACTCACACAAACCGTTTCGTTGCTGCGCTAAATATGGCAGGAGGCTGTCACTGTCGCCCTTAGGAAAGAAACCTAATGGTGGCTGATTCAAATCTTTGATGGAACATTTGCGCACGAAGCGCAGCTTTCAATTGGACGAGAGAATTAGGAGTAGCGACGAATGATTCGTGCAAAATCGGAATGGGTTGTCCGCAAGCGAGATGGTCGAACGGCACCGTTTGACGACGGGCTGATTGGTCGAGCCATCGCCAATGCTTTTCGGGCAGAGCTGAATCTGGCGGAAGGTCAGCCACTGGACGATAAGGCTGACCAGGAGATTCGTGAAATCACCGAAGAGGTGTCCGAATCGATCTCAACAGAAGCTGGCAGCACAGACGGTGTTGGCGTCGAAACTGTGCAGGACACAGTCGAAATGCTGTTGATGAAACGCGGTCATTACCGTGTTGCTCGCCGGTATATTGTTTATCGAGCTGAGCACCAGAAGATTCGAGCACTGCAACCGGTCGATGGCGTCGAAGGAGAAGTCGCCGATGCCGCGCCTCGCATTCACGTTAAGTTGGAAGACGGCGTTCCGGTACCGTTTGATGCTTCTCGGATTCGCTCGCGTTTCGAAGTTGCCTGTAAAGGCCTGGACGACTGCGACTCCGAAATCCTGCTTCAGGAAGTGATGAAGTCGATCTTCGATGGAATTTCAGTCGCAGAGATCTACCGCGCTATGATTCTCGCGGCTCGTGCTCGCATTGAGATCGATCCGGCATACGACATCGTGACATCCCGACTGCTTCGCATGGTGATTGCAAACGAATCACTTGGCAGCGCGCCTGCGGACGCGGAGGAATTCGATAAGCTGTACCGAAATCAGTTTGAACACTACATCATCGACGGCATTGTTGCGGATCGCCTGACCGCTGATCTTCGCCAGTACGATCTCACGAAGCTGGCAAACGCCCTGAAGCCCGAACACGACGATCTGTTTAAGTATCCGGGAATGCAGGCGGTTTACGACCGATACCTGCTGCACATCGATGGGCGTCGCATTGAGATGCCGCAGTACTTCTGGATGCGAGTTTCTATGGGACTCGCGATGAAAGAAGAAAACCCCGAAGAACGCGCGATTGAATTCTATAACCTGTTGTCGAGTATGCGGTTTACGTCTGCGACGCCAACATTGTTCAACTCAGCCACCAACCACCCACAGCTTAGCTCGTGCTACCTGTCGACGGTCAGCGACAACCTGGAACACATCTTTAAGTGTGTTTCGGACAACGCGAAGCTCAGCAAGTGGGCGGGTGGCCTGGGGAACGACTGGACCAGCATTCGAGCGACGAATTCTCATATCAAGGGAACCAACGGTCGCAGTCAGGGCGTGATTCCATTCCTGAAGGTCGTCAACGACACAGCGGTCGCTGTGAATCAGGGCGGTAAACGCAAGGGAGCCGTGTGTTCGTACCTCGAAACGTGGCACATGGACCTGGAAGAATTCCTGGACCTTCGCAAAAACACGGGGGACGATCGCCGTCGAACGCACGACATGCACACGGCGAACTGGATCCCCGACGTTTTCATGAAGCGAGTGCAGAACAACGAAGAATGGACGCTGTTTAGCCCGGACGAAGTTCCCGATCTGCACGACCTTGTTGGCAGTGCTTTTGAAGAACGCTACAAGCAGTACGAAACTTTAGCAGACGAAGGCAAGATCGATCTGTTCCGTCGCATTCCTGCGGTTGAACTGTGGCGTAAAATTCTGACACGTGTATTCGAAACTGGTCATCCATGGATCACATGGAAAGACCCATCCAACATTCGTTCGCCTCAGGATCACAGTGGTGTTGTTCACAGTAGTAACCTGTGTACAGAAATTCTGCTGAACACTTCTGATAAAGAAACGGCTGTCTGCAACCTGGGTTCGATTAACCTGCGGAAGCACATCGTAAATGGTCAGCTTGACCTGAACATGCTGGAAAACACTGTCCGCGTCGCTATGCGAATGCTGGATAACGTGATTGACATCAATTACTACCCAACAGACGAAGCTCGGTTTTCAAACCAGAAGCACCGTCCTGTTGGTTTGGGATTGATGGGCTTTCAGGACGCTTTGGCAGCCATGAGCATCAGCTATGCCAGTAACGAAGCGGTTGAATTCGCAGACAGAAGCATGGAAGCCATTTCTTACTTCGCGATTTCAGCTTCCAGTGATCTGGCTGGCGAACGAGGCACGTATTCTTCGTACACCGGTTCAAAATGGGATCGCGGACTGCTGCCGATCGATACCATTGACGTACTGGAAAAGGAACGTGGTGTTCCGGTCGAAATGGATCGATCGACTACCATGGACTGGGAAATTGTTCGCAAGAAAGTTGCCGAAAACGGTATGCGAAACAGTAACTGCATGGCGATTGCCCCGACAGCCACGATCTCCACCATTATTGGCGTGTCGCAGTCGATTGAGCCGGTTTACAAGCACCTTTATGTGAAAAGCAACCTGTCGGGTGAGTTCACACATGTCAACACATCGCTTGTCACGGAACTCAAAGAACGTGGCTTGTGGGACACGGACATGCTGAACGACCTCAAATATTACGACGGCACGCTGACAGACATTGCCAGAATTCCGTCTGATGTAAAAGCTCGTTACCTGACGTCGTTTGAAGTCGATCCGAAGTGGATTATCGAATGTGCCTCCCGTCGCCAGAAGTGGATCGACATGGGACAGTCCTTAAACCTGTACATGCAGGAACCAAGCGGTCGCAAATTGCACGACATGTACATGCTGGCATGGCAGAAAGGTTTGAAAACAACCTACTACCTACGAACGCTGGCAGCGACTCAGGTTGAAAAATCGACCGTGGATGTCAACCGCTATGGTGTTCAGCCACGCTGGATGAAGAACAAGAGTGCTTCTGACGAAATTGCAGTCGATCGAGAAAGTGAAGCTGGTAGTATTCGAGCAGACGCTGCGGAATCCCCGGGCGGTTCACCGCATCCAGTATCAGCTCCGGCAACAGACATGACGAATGTGCAAGCCTGTAGCCTGGACGATCCAGACTGCGAAGCCTGTCAGTAACAACTGCATTCAGTAACCGCTGGTCAAAAAATGGCCAGCGGTTTTGCTGAAAACTAAATTCGAGTTTTCGAATTTAAAAACTCAGTTTACGTAGTCGCGCAGTCGGCACGGTCTCCCGAAATCTTCCTGGACGATTTGTGGTTCCGGGTTGAAGACTGCAGTTTCAACACTACAAAGAAATACATCAATAGCCCTCAACCATAATCACAAGGATGAACGTTATGTCGACACCGATCGCAGCATCTGATATTCCCGTTACCGAAGAAGAACTTTTGGTCGGTGCCGATGGTCGCTTCAAAGCAACAGAAAAGCGTCTAATCAACTGTGCACAGGTAGACGTCAATCAGCTGATGCCCATCAAATACAACTGGGCGTGGGAGCACTACCTCAACGGTTGTGCCAATCACTGGATGCCAACAGAAGTACCGATGAACCGCGACGTTGAAGTCTGGCGTGGGAAAGAACTCACCGACGACGAACGTCTGGTTCTGATGCGAAACCTCGGCTTCTTCTCAACGGCCGAATCACTGGTTGGTAACAATCTGGTACTGGCCATCTTCAAGCATGTCACCAATGCAGAATGTCGGCAGTATTTGCTGCGTCAGGCGTTCGAAGAAGCGGTTCACAGCCACACATTCCTGTACATCGTTGAAAGCCTTGGCCTGGACGAGAGCGAAATCTTCAACATGTACCGAGAGATTCCTTCGATCGCGAAGAAGGACGCTTTCGAAATGGAACTGACGGCCGAAGTCCTGGATCCGGACTTCAACACCGACACGTTCGAAGGTCAGCAGGCTTTCCTGAAGAACCTGATTGGCTACTACGTGATCATGGAAGGCATCTTCTTCTACAGCGGTTTCGTGATGATGCTGTCATTCCACCGCCGCAACCTGATGTGCGGAATCGGCGAACAGGTTCAGTACATTCTGCGAGACGAAACGATTCACCTGAACTTCGGTGTCGACCTGATCAACGGCATCAAGGCAGAAAATCCGGACCTGTGGACTCAGGATTTCCAGGACGCCATGATCGCCCGCATCAAAGCAGCTGTCGAACTGGAAATCGAATACGCAGAATCCTGCCTGCCACGTGGCATCATGGGCCTGAACGCAGACCTGTTCCGCGACTATGTTCAACACGTTGCTGACCGCCGTCTGGAACGAATCGGCCTGCCGGTTCAATACGGCTCGCCAAACCCATTTACATGGATGAGCGAAACAATTGACCTGGGCAAAGAGAAAAACTTCTTCGAAACCCGCGTCACTGAATACCAGACTGGTGGAGCGTTGAGCTGGGACTAAATTCCCGCACGAAGTTTACTCGTGGCTTCACAGCCTGCGTGATTGATAACAAGAAAAGGTCGGTTCCTGGGAGCCGGCCTTTTTTCGTGCCGTCTGCTTCGCTCTAATTCATCTTAGGGGCGAATTCGCGGGGAGCGTCATCCCGCAGAATGCAGTAAAAAAAATAACGCCTGCACAGCCACATGAGTTTCGTTAACGAAGAGAGGGAACGATGCCGAAGGCTCTGTCTGTTCCTGATCGCGCAGCACCAAGCGGCGGCGGACTAATAGCTATATTCTGTGGCGTCTTTCTTATTGGCATTCTGGGGCTCTTTCTTTTTTACCTGAAACCATGGTGGCAGGTAGTCGCCGCGAAAACCTGGCGGGAAGTGCCATGCGAAATCGTCCACAGCCGCGTTGTTAAGGACTCGAGTTCCGAAGGTGACACGTACAGCATTGATATTCAATATCGATACTACTTTGACGAATCGAACTATATCGGGCAACGGTATAGTTTCTTCAACGTCACCGGGCGCGACGAAACACAGAACATCGTGGATACGTATCCGTTCGGCAGCATGGAAGTGTGTTTCGTCGATCCAGAAAACCCGCAACTGGCAGTCCTCAACAAGTGGTTGCAGTTAGACGTTTTTCCTGCCGTGCTATTGATGCCGTGCCTGGCGATCGGGTTCTTCGGACTTCGGCATATCGTACGGGAAAAACGAGGACTGATTACGCCCGTCCATTTGGCAGAGAATGTCATCGTAGACTCGGTCGACACACTCACCGAGCAGCCAACTGCGACAGCACGTCCGGACGCCAAATTTCTCTCCGCAGGGGCGCCGGAAGACGCTGGCGCAGTGAAACTTGAGGCCGAATATCGGCCTGAGGCCATGGCGAAAGCCCTTGGATTTTCTGCTTTAGTCTGGAACAGTATCGTGATTGCTGTCGTTTTCTACAATTTCCGGCACGGATGGGACCTGTCCACAGCCGTCTTGATCTTTGGGTTTGGGACCATTGGCTGTGCATTAGCCGGAGGAACTGGCTATTACTTGCTGTCCTCGCTCAATCCATGGCCTCACTTAACACTAAGTCGTTCCGAACTTCCCCTTGGCCAGTCCGCGGAGGTTTCGTGGCGGTTTGATCGCTGCACAAAACGAATTCGATGTTTAAAGATCGTGTTGAAGGGGCAGGAAAAGGCCACCTATGACGTTGGCACGACAAGCGCGACCGACGTTGCATCCTTCTACAGGCAAAAGCTTTTCGAATCGACAGATTCCGCCGCTATCGCTGACGGTGGCGTTATCAACATCGAAATCCCTTCCACAACCATGCACTCATTTAAATCCAGACACAATGAGATCCTATGGTCGGTCGTCGTCGAGGCCGAAGTTGCCTGGTGGCCGAATTTCACTACCGTGTTTCCGTTTCAGGTGAGGCCTCAGCATGCTGATGATTAGGCTCAAAGAGGATGCTTCTTACGAACCGAATCAGAGCATCGACGTCAAACTCAGCTGGGAACTTCCCGAAGCTCCGGACGCCATCGAATTGCGGCTCATCTGGAACACCGCAGGCAAAGGCAACCAAAATGTGACGCTGGTCAACACACTGTCTTTCGAAAACCTCCAGCCGTCGGGCTCGCGAACAACGAAGCTCAAGCTGCCTTGCCAGCCCTATAGCTTCTCAGGAAAATTGCTGTCCATCATCTGGGCTCTGGAATTAGTCGCCATTCCCTCCCACGAATCAACACGCCGCGAAATCGTGATCGCGCCGCAACGGCAGGAAATTGTTGTGTCCGAGATGACTTATGCTGGCCCGTGAGAACCCTTTTCGCACCGAAGTCCTTCAGTGCCACCGGTACCGCTTTAAGCACGGCGACACCATGGAACAACTGACTGCTCGATTTCGCCAGATGGATTTTCGCGGAGCCATCGTCGGCCCGAAAGGGCGCGGCAAGACGACACTGCTGAACGACTTCTGCCAGCACCTGAACGAATCCGGTGAGATAACGACCGGCCTGCGGTTGAATCAGTCTCAGAGGCCACAAGCGATGGCATTGTGTGAAGAGCTGCTCGCCCGCGCACCGTTGCAGGCAATCGTCGTGATTGATGGTGCGGAGCAACTCGGTTGGCTGCAGTGGCGAAAAATCGCACGCAGAGTGAAGCCGTTTCGCGGGTTGCTCGTGACAACTCACCGGTCGGGACGCCTTGCCAAATTGGTTCGCTGTGAGACGAACCTTGAGCTACTGCAGGATCTGGTCCGAGCAATGGCGCCAGCGGAATTCGACGAAGTTCGTCAGGATCTGGACGCGCTATTTCGGCGGCATCGAGGAAATTTTCGCGAATGCCTGCGTGGTCTGTATGACCAATACGCTTGCCGATAGCTCATGGTTAAATCTTCGCCAAACGCAATGCGTTGGTGCAGATGAACAGATTCCTCTAACATGAAAGCAGAATCAGGGAACTTGCAGCGAGTGGTAGGAGCGGAATATGTGGCCGGAAGGTGATCAGACACTGGAACTGCTGAAAGGTGCTAAAGAGGGAGATGGTGATGCCGTGAATCGACTCATGGATCGCCACCGAGTTGCTGTTCGAAGGCTGATTCAAATGCGGCTCGACAAAGCACTGACCAGTCGAGTTGACGCAAGCGACGTCGTGCAGGATGTACTCTTTGAAGCGAGCCGCCGTATGGACGACTACATCAGCAATCCGACAATGCCGTTTCATCTGTGGCTGCGTCAATTGGCAAAAGACCGCATTATCGACATGCACCGTCGTCACCGAACGGCTCAGCGACGAAGTGTTGATCGAGAACAACACATCGCCAGCCTTGGCAATGACGATCGTTCTGCTGCGGATTTAATGACGTTGCTTAAAGATGCCGAATTGACGCCGGCAGCTGCGACCGTTCGAAAGGAAATGGAACAACGATTCCTGGAAGCGCTGAATGAACTGCCGGATGACGATCGAGAACTCATCCTGATGCGGCACTTCGAGCACTTGGGCAATAGCGAAGTTGCCGAGGCCCTGGGATTGTCCGCTCCAGCTGCAGGTATGCGATATCTGCGGGCCATTCGCCGATTGCGGGAGGCACTGGGAACGGACAACGATTCGCTGAATGGGTAGGCTGTAGTAAATGCGGAACTTCTCTACCGTGGCGCCGAAGGCGTGTTCTTAGGTTGCAGAGGAAATGTTCTTTACGAATCGCTGAGTGTATTTACAATGAGGCCGCAAGGATGCCGTAGATACACATCATGCCAATGATGGCGTGGACTGTTTCTTTCCAGCCGTTCGAAGAAGGATCTACCGCCATGGCACAACTTCCTATTTCCAAAGTTGCTTCCGCACCACCTGCTCTGGAAGCCGACGTGCGTCGCGAATTACTCGCTCAGGACGGCCTGCGTTTTTCGTCACTCGTTGTTCGACGTGTGGCCGATGGCGTTTGCCTGGAAGGCGTATTGGAACTCGATGACGAAAACGCCGACGTAACCGCGGCGGCACTGCGGATTGATGGTGTAACAAACGTGCAGAACCATTTGCACGTGCGCAACGCTGACGTCGAAATGCCGCAAAAAGGGAAGACTCCTCGCCTGCCGCGTTAGCTGGTCTCAACGATCACAGCGCGTGTGTTTCGTTGATCGTACGC
>CAYZYB010000163.1:0-8228 GCA_964481505.1 uncultured Planctomycetaceae bacterium
GTACCAATAATATACGTCGCGTCCGTCCGCTCGCGGCAGGCGTGACTGCAGATAGCTGGCTCCAGCCAAAAGTTCGCTATCCTCTCGACCGGCGCCAAGATACTGCCGCATCAGCAGACCTTCTGCGGTCATCGCATCTGTGACCGGCTTCGTCGGATGGTAACTGAAGCGACCGGGGGATTCGTCGTTTTCGACGGTGTCCAGCCATGTGGCGACGCCGGCATAAGCGGTTCGGGGAATGTTGAGTCCCGCCATTTCGCCGCTCTTGAGTGCCATCAACTGCCAGCCGGAAACCGACGTGTCTGATTCGAATTGCGGCTGATATCGCCATCCGCCAAACTTTGGATGCTGACTCGCTGAAATAAAGTTGATCGCATTTTGTGCCGGACCTTTCAACGCGGGGTCCTTCGTCATTCCATAGGCTTCGCACAGCGCAATGGCTGCGATTCCATGACTATAGAACCTTGCGAATTTTGATTCCGCTGCGAACAGGTCGCCGTCGTCGGCCTGATTTCGAGTCAACCAGTTCAATGCCAGCTGCACTTGCTTCTGGTAGTCGCCAGTGCGATGGGTGTTTCCGGCTCCGAGAAATGCCAGCAGCGCGAGTCCTGTGGCAGCGGGATCGGCATCATACGTACCTTTGCCTGTGCAGGTGTGGTCTTTGCAATTCGGATCGTGAATGCTCCAATTGCCAGCGGCGTACTGATGAGCGGACAACCATTCGAGCGCTCGTTCGACAGCTGCTTCCGACTGATCGCTGCCTCCAAGTTTGCCAACGGCCTCTTTTCGAGCTTCCGGACCACGCATCGAAAATCCGGCGCTCACACGTTCGCTTGGAATAGGACTGATGCCGGGAACTGTTCGATTGATCATGGCTGCAACTTCACCGGCGGATGCCAGTGACGGCCTGGCAGCACCGGTTGCCGCGCGGCCCGGCATTCTTCGAGAACCCAGACCGCCCGGTAACGTTGGGCGACTGCGGGCCAATGAAACAGCTCCACGTCCAGCGCCTGGAAGACCTGCGGATTGGCGAGGTAACGCAGACACCCGCGGTCCGGTTAATCTGCCAGCCCCTGAAGATCCGCCCGATGGAGCCTGGGGTCCGGCGACAACGAGAGCTCCAGCCTGTTCTGCCTGAAGCATCGCTGCGGGCAACGAAGCGGTTGCCGGACTTCGACCTGTTTTCGACGTGCCGGTGGCCGAGCCTGTGGATGGAGAGCTTCCGAGCCGTGCGCTCGGTTCGGTAGCTCGACCAGTCAACCCGCTGCGTCCGGTAGATTTCATTGCGATGGTCAATCCGTTACCGCTTCCGCCGGACGGCGTGCCGGTCACTCGACCGGTTTCTCCGCGAGCACTCGGAAGCCCCGTTCCATTTCGAGCAACATTCGAAGCGGCGGAGGACGGCCCACTGGCCAGCATTTGTCCCGCCGCATCGTTTCCGGATGCCGCGCCGCCGACAGAGACGTCTTCTGCGCGAGCCCCGACCGCTCCGGCAGCAACCGCTCCGCGAGTGGCGCTGCGTTGACCGTTTCCGGAGGGCGACAATGCCGCCACGGCATCTCCCATGTCCGGTCCGCTTTGTGATCCCTGGCTGCGCCCGACTGTTCCCGATTGGACGGATGAAATTCCAAACGGATTGGCCGCCATCGATGGTGAACCGCCGCCGCGGGACGAAACTGTTGGTACGGTGGAAGCCCCGCGAGCAAGATCGGACGCCGCTGTCGATGCATCAAGATTGGGGGCACTCGCACCGGATACGGAAGCCACATTGACGGACTGAGCCGACGCGTCTGCAGCAGACGTGTTTCTACCACTGGCTGACGCGCTACGCTGCATCGTGGCGGCTCCTCCGCTTGACGGCGTCGCGTCTGCTGTAGCCCGACTTTGAGCGCGTGATGGAGTAGCGGACGTGATCTGCATTTCCGGCGACGTGAGAGGATTGGGATTATCGGCCTGCGTTTGCGACGTGAGATCCGCCTGCGATTGTTGGGCGGCATCAATCGCACGAGCGTCGGCTGTGATCTGTCTGGAGTCTGCCGCAGACGCTACTTCAACGTTCTCCGTCATTGCCTCGGCCGCGCGAGCTTCCGCGGATTCTCGCTGCTGTTGTTCAATCTCGGCCCGAAGATTGTTTTCGGGAAGAACCTCGGAACGTGCCATTTTAGCGGCTGAGAGTTGCGGATCGTTGCGACGTTCCGGCTGCTCCATCTCTCGCGCTGTTTCCTGCATCTGCGATTCAGAACGTTCGATTGCTTCTGCTTCGAGATTTGGCTGATCGGCGTCGGCTGTTTCTACCTTCGGGGCTTCGACTTCTTCGGGAGCATCGGTTTCAGCTTCGGCCTGCTGACGTTCCATCTCCAACCGTTGCTCTTCCTGTAGTCGTTCCTGTTCCTGCCGCTGGCGCTCCGGGACCATTGCCTCCGCGACACGCCGCTGGATTTCAACGGGATCGATTTGAGAATCGATTTCCATTTTGTTTTGTTGGCGCTCCAACTGCTGTTGCTCTGTTTCCGGAACGTCGACCTCTGTCGGGCGTTCCCATTGCTGCTGTTCCTGACTTTGCGATTCCACTCCGCCGTAATCCGGCATCGTGATATCGCGCGGCGGACGGTCGGCGTCTCCGATTTCCGCGGCCATCGCCATTGGCACGTCGACAGTCACGACATTCAAAGCGCCACAAAGAAGCAGGTGAGCGGACAGGCTGAACAACACAGCCCACTGCAGTCGTTTCATGAACAGGCTCTGAACCACGTAAGCCGCCGCAAGCATCGTAGCGCCCAGTGCGAGCGCCCAGCCACACTGCCCGGCGATGTTGTCCATTCCCGCCAGCGGAACGTCGTCGCCAGGGGAAAAACGCAGCGCCATCCCTGCCAGTGCAAGAGCCGAAGAACTCGCAGCAATCCCGACAGCAGCGCCGGGGGCAAGTCCGCCGCCAGCCTGCGCTGCAGCAAGTTCACTGTCACTCATCCGCAGCAGGCTTTTCATTCGTCAGCTCCGTCTTCGTCGATCACGGCCACGCGATAGTCCTGGATCTCAGCTTCATTGCACAAACTCATCACACGCGCCACAAACTTCCATTCTGCGCCTTCGTTGCCGCGAATGACAACCGACTGGTTGCCTGGGTTGTCCGTTTGAGCTCGCTGAAAACGCTGAGCCAGCTGCCGTTCCGTAAATCGCTCGCCATCCAGATAGATGTCTCCGTTGTCATCCACGTTGACGATCATTTCGCGCGGTCGCATAACCATTGGCATGGCAGCAGCCACGGAAGGCAGGTTGGCCCCCAATTCTCCTTCCCCCGAGATCCGCGCCTGTTCCTGAAAGTTGCTCGCAACCAGAAAGAACAACAACAACTGGAATACACAATCGATCATCGGCGTCATGTCGACGCGACGTTTTCCGGCTGTTTTGTTAAGAGTAAATTTCATGGCGATGAATGTTTAAGTGCTTGCAGTTTGTGTTAATCTGAAATCTGAAATCTGAAATCCATCAGCCGTCAAAGTGACCTCGAAGTGTTTTGGTGGCCGTTGCAGGTTCTGGTTCGCTGCTGGTTGCATTCTCCGCAACCTTGGCTTTCGGTTCGACCTTTCTGGAGGACTTCGCGCTGCGAGGTTTTGCTGTTGCGGTTTTGGGAGTGGTTTTCTCCGCCGCCGTCCTGGCAGCGACTGGCTTTTCCGCAGAGGTGCTGCCGGAAGTCGCGCTGGTCTGCCGAATCCTGATTCCGTCGTCTTCCAACGCAGATTCCGATACTCGAAGGCGACCTTCATAGCGTTCCAGCTGCGGCAGCAGATCGAGAAAAATTCCTTCCATCTGCAGGAGAAGACGTTCGATGCGACCTTCCAGAAAATTCGCGAGCACCACAGAAATAACGGCCACTGTGAGCCCGGCAAAAGTCGTTACCAAAGCGGTGTAAATTCCATGAGCCAATTCCTGCGCCTTGGCCGTGCCGGTACTCGAAGTGGTACTGGTTACCATGAACGCCATGATCATCCCCTGAACCGTTCCCAGCAGACCGAGCAGCGGCGCGATGCTTGCCACCACGTTAATCGGGCGGAGGTTGCGAGTCATATCGCCGGTTTCACGCTGAACGGCGTCTTCCACGGATCGCTCAACTTCCGCGTGCGGACGCCCGGCTTTCAAAACGGCAGACTTCACGAGGTTCGCCAGCGGAGAAGGATGTTCCGCAGACGCGGACCATAGTTTCCGCGGGTCAATGTTGCCTTCGGCAAGAATCGAACGTAATTTTTCAACAAGCGCCCTCGGCAGAACCCGCGATCGACGAAGTCCAAAGATCCGCTCGCAGGTGAACGCAATCGTAATGACCGACGCAATGGCGATCGGAATCATGAACCAGCCACCCTGGACAGCCAGATCCCACAGGCTTGGCATCGCAGCTTCCGTAGAACTGGCTGGCGCCGCCCCGTTGTTTGCCGCGGGCTGAGCCATGCTGGTGACTGGCAGCATGGCGACGAAAACGCCGATAGCAGGAAACAGAAACTTGCCGCGATAAGGCGGCGTGTTGTTGAGTTGTGGTGTCATAGAACCATTCATTATCAATGCTCGGGCCTGGAAAATCAGCAGGAGCGTCTTTGTCTGTCTTTTGGCTTTGGTGTTTCGGTGGTCATTGTTTGCTTCGAAGTTGATAGCTTGCGAAGCCGCTGCCTACGTCTTCTTCAGTTCTGCCAGGCGGCGTTGAGCATCCTTTACTTTGTTGTGCTGCGGATACTTAGAGATCACCTTCTGGTAACACGTTGCCGCCTGCTCCGTGTCTTTCAGCACCTCAAAACATCGAGCCGCTTCGAAGTACGCCATGGGTGACCACTCTTTATGGTTGTAAAACAAAGCGGCTTTCAGGAAGTGTTTTGTTGCTTCTTTGTGCTTTTTCTGAGCAAAACAGCATTCCCCGATCATTAAACGCGCCTTTGCCGCGGTTTCTGTGTCTGTTTCTTCCGTGACTGCTTCGTACTCCCGAATCGCTCGGTCAAGCTGACCTTCGTTCTGCAGCGCCCAGCCCAACCCATAGCGTGCTTCCGGACGCATTTCGAAGTCGGGATGATCGTTCAGAGCTTTCTGATGCCAGGTCCGGCTTCCATTCCAGTCTTCTGCGGCTGCGGCACATTCGCCCGCTCGAAATTTTGCCAGTGCCACGTAACTGCTGTTTCCGTTGGAAGCGACCTTTGCATAGGCTCGCGCCGCGTCCTGCCACTTTGAATTTTTGAAGTAACATTCGCCGACCAGAAACTCAGCATCACCAGCCAATTCGCCGGACGGGAATTTCGACAACTGCGCGGCGAAGGCATCTGCTGCTGCCGCGACGTTCTCCGCCTTCATGTGACTCCACCCAAGCTTGTGCAGTGATTTTTCAGCAATGACACCGGCTTGGTTTTGTTCTGCCGATTTCTGATACGCCTCAGCTGCCTCGGCGAATTTTCCCGCGTCGTAATACGATTCGCCAACGCGGAACAATCCTTCCGCAGCCAATGGACTTTTGGGGTAGTCGTCTGCGAGTTTTCGAAACGCGGTAACCGCGTCATTCGCTTTGCCGGCTTCTGCAAACGCCCAGCCGAGTTCGTACGCGACTTTGTCTGCACCGGGGTAGTCCTTGCTGTCCGCGAGAATCGCCTGATACGTTTTGGCGGCGTCCGCGAATTTCTGGAGCCCTGCCTGCGCCAGACCTTTTACGTATTGAGCATCGAGAGCTTCATTCTTCTCCGGCTTCGTGGCGATATAAGCGTCCACGTCCTTAACTGCGTTCCTGAATTCGCCGAGCTGAAAATTCGCCATCGCGCGAACATACAGACCACTGTCAGCGACCGGCGAATCGGGATGAGCCTTCACCAGATCGCCAACCGCCTGAGACGCCTTTTCAAATTCGCCCAGGTTGAAGTACGACCAGCCAAGTCCGTAACGGGCGTGTGGAGTGATTTCGCTCTTGGGCCATTTGGAAGTCACTTCAGTGTAAAATCGAATGGCGTCGCTGTACTTTTCATTCTGATAAGCGGCTTCGCCCAGTCGAAAATGCACGTCGCTTTGAAGATCACTTTTCGGATAGGCAGAAATCAGCTTTTGCAGCGCAGCGTCTGCATCGTCATCGCGTCCGAGACCTCGGAGTGATTCTGCCAACGCCAATTGCGTCGCGTCATTGCGTGCGCGGTCCGGCTTTTCGGCGATCGCCTTTCGCAACAGTTCGACGGCAGCTCCGAAGTGTTTCTGAGCCGCTTCGCTGCGTCCCATGATTCCGTACGCTTCGCTGCGTTGAGACTTGTCGGTCAGTTTGGTCACGATGGGCGTTAGCAGCTGGACTGATTCTTTGTGCTTGCCCGCCATATGCAGAGCGACGCCGAGTCGCACGTTTGCCTGAGTGGCGTTTGCATGCTTCGGTGCGTCTTTCAGAAATTGCCGATACAGTTCCACGGCATCGTCGTGCTTGCCGAGCAGCAATTCACTTTCTGCAAGAATGAATTGCACGTCTGCCTTCAAGGCATCATTACCATGTTGCTTCAGGAACTGCTGGCCATATTTTTTCGCACTGGCATGATCTTCCGCATCGAGAGAACTTAGAGCCGCCATGTACTGTGCCTGCGGGGCGAGTTCGTGTTTTGAATTCTTAGACGCGAAATCGGCATACCGCCTGGCAGCTTTGCTGCGCTTATCGGGAACTTCATACATCGCATCGATCAGTACCAGTTCCAACTCCGGTCGATGATCTTTGCCTTTGAACTTTTTCAAGCCCTGTTCGGCGGTTTTCATCGCCTTCTTTGCATCGCCCTGCTTCAGATAAACGCGAGCCAGCCATTGAGTGGCTTCCGCTGCTTCGGGTTTCTTTCGATCGATGAGTTGCTCCAGCCCGGACTTCGCCGTGTCGTACTTTTCTTCCAGGAAGTAACACTTCGCACCCGCAAGAATTGCAGCGTCGTAGTGCTTCGTGGTTTTGAACTGTCGCGGCACATCCCAGTACAGCCTGCCCGCATCTGCCAGCCGACCTTCTTCGTATAGACACCGCGCTGTTCGCAGCATCGCGACATCGGCGAGTTTGAATTTTTTGTCCTTCGAAATCTGTTCGAAGATACGTTTTGACTCCGCGAATTTCTGATCGTTGAACAGCATTTCCGCCTGCCGCATCCGAACTTCGCTCACCAACTGATGCTCAGGAAACTTCGCCGCGAAACTCGCAAACGTAGCGGCCGCCTTCTCTGTTTGATCGAGCGATTCCTGAGTGGTTCCGAGCGAATAAAGAGCATCCGCTGCGAATTCACTTTCCGGGTTCTTTCGCACAAATTCTTCGTACGCACTGGCTGCCTTCGCGTTCTGCTGTGTCTGAACCAAACACTCAGCCCGATAAAACAGTGCGCGGCCGGAAAACTTACTACTCGGAAACTTCGCCAGCATCTGACCGAACGACTTTTCTGCTGCTGCATAGTCGTTGGATTTTCCTGTCTTTTGAGCGCTTGCATATTGTGCGATGCCAAGATTCAACATCGACTGGTCGAGCAATTCGCACTTCGGATACTTTGTCACAACTCTTGTGAACGCGGCGATCGCATCCGGATAGCGTTTCTCCTGCAGGCAGCAGGTCCCCAGATAATGATTCGCTTTGTCTGCCCTGGCGTCGCCGGGGTACTTCTTCAGGAACGTATTCCATTCATCAATGGCAGCATCGAATAGCTTCTGATTCTGAAATCCAACGGCCACTGCATATTGGCGCGTGGCTGCCTCCGTTTCCTGAGCATGAACCGATGAAGAGAAGCAATTCCCTGCGGCAGTTCCCAGGACCAGAAGAAGCAAATATGTGAAATAGCGACGGATCATCTCGAGCCTTTGCTGGCGTGGTACAGATGAGAAGAGCGAAATTGGACGGAATGTGCACCTACACAAAGTATTTGAACGTTAAAGCGTAACGACAAGTGACAAGGGACAGAAAAGAAGGGCTCTGCCAAAGACGCCTTTTCGCTAAATCAACGAGATTGGAACGCTCGAACCCACGCGATCCAAACCGCAGGCCAAAGACTCCGGGCGTAGGTCCGGAAACGATCTCTCTGAGACCGCAATTTGGTCGCAGAACGGAGAACGTCGTGACTTGCACCTTACTTGACACTTGGTGTCAACATCTGCCGGAGGCCGTATCGCGAGCAAGCGATTTCAAGAAAACCTGGAAGAATGCATGGGTTAACAGCCCTTGTGTTCCGATCTCTAAAGCATACAACATTTAGTGTTGACAGCCAGAATGGACC
>CAYZYB010000164.1:0-8218 GCA_964481505.1 uncultured Planctomycetaceae bacterium
AGTGAGTTGGCTCAGGTGTGTCGTCGTGAACAGGTGAGCTTGTTGCCGTACTCGCCTCTGGGTGGTGGCGTTCTGACGGGCAAGTATACCGATTCGTTTCCGGAAGGCGCGCGGTTTACGGCGTACCAAACGGCGGGTGAGCGGCAGCAGAAAATGGCAGGGCGGTTTCTGAACGATCGCAGCCGCGCGTTGGTGGAGTGTTTGAAGCCGATTGCGAATGACGTCGGTGTTACGTTGACGGCATTGGCAGTTGCCTGGAGTCGTCAGCATGATTTTGTGGCGTCGACGATTATCGGAGCAACAACGGTCGAGCAACTGGACGAAAGCCTTGCAGCAAAGGATTTGATTCTGGATCAGGAAACAATGAGTCGAATCGACGAGATTGATGAACAGATTCCGAATGCGTTGCGGGAAGATGGGCTGCGGAGGCTCTAAATCCGAATGACGGCAAACCTGAGCTTTTTTGCGGCAAACCTGCGTGTCTCCTGAAACGCTTCTTCCAAATGGCCGATTTCGCAGAAAATCGCTAAGTGAAACTACCCCTTCTCACATGATCTTCTAGATTTTGCCCTGATGCCCTAGTATTTGGGGTCTGCAGAAGAGCTGCGGGCCTCTCTTCGAATTCAATCTTAGCAGGCAATGGAATGTTGGAGCCGCGATATCGAATTCAGACCGATTCAGGACTGTCTGCAGAATACACACTCGATTCCCTCCGAGATGAATTGGCGAAAGGCGCTTTGTCGGCTGGTACGCAGTGCACAGTTGATGACGGAGTCTCCTGGGTTTCGGTCTTGTCTTTGGTTGCGGATGACAGCCCGGCTGCCAGCAACGTTTCCAGCCCAAGTGACAGTACGAAGACTAGTGTTGAGTCTGCAGCCACGATGGATGCCGGGGCATCAACGCGAAGGCTGAAGCGTCTTCAGAAAACAGAAGGAGAATCAAGATTCGCGCGCCGGCATGCGGATCGTCAGCAGCGACCGTTCTCGGATAAGTCTTCGGGCTCATTTGATCTGGTTGGCGCGGAGTTGGCCAAAGGTCGGTACGTCGTTAAGTCAATGCTTGGCAAGGGCAGCATGGCTTATGTGTTTCTTGTGAGCGACCAGCGGCTTGAGACTGATGCTGTGGTGAAAGTCCCGAAGCCCGAGAAGTTTACGACTGCCGATTTCCGCGATCGTTTTAAACGCGAATGTCAGTTGCTGGTGAGATTCTCACATCCACACGTCGTAAAAGTTCTGGATGTTGGAGAGCACGGACCGCTGCCGTATGTTGTGATGCAGTTACTGTCCGGCGGAAGTTTAACGGACCGCATGGCCAGAGAGTCGGATGCAGAGGGACGCATGTCTCCCGAGTCGTTGAAGTCGTGGGTGCGTGAAGTCGGAAGAGCTCTCGATTTTTGCTTTCGCAAAGGAATGGTGCATCGGGACATTAAGCCGGCCAACATTCTGTTTGATGACGACAACAACCCTTACGTCGCTGACTTTGGTTTGTCGAAGGTCATGTACGGCGAACATGAAGATCTGAACTCTTCAGAAACCGCAGCCGGGATCGTTCTTGGGACACCAAATTATATTTCGCCGGAGATTGTTTTAGGGCAGCCATACGACGGGCGAGCCGACCAGTATTCGCTGGGGATTACTATCTACCATGCACTCACCGGAAAAGCCCCAATGCAGGGCAACAGTGCGACGGCGACGATGGTTAATCAAACTCAAACGGTGTTGGATTTGTTGAGTGACGTTCGTCCGGACGTTGTATCGCAACCACTTGCAAAAGCGATTAGAAAGGGGATCGAGAAGAACCCCAAAAATCGTTTTGCAAGCTGCGAAGAATTCGCAGATGCCGTGCTCGAAGGACTTCGTGTTCCACCAGGCAATACTGCGGTCGCAGTTGCTCCCGTCGCAAAATCAAGAACGAAGGCTCTTCAATCGAAGCCCACGGCAAGTTCGAAAGCCAGGCCTGCCTCTACTGGATCATCGGGACAGAAATCCGGTCCACCGGCTGCTCCGAACGTTTCGAAAAAGAAGCGAGCTCCCGTAAGTTCGCTTGCTCCGGATATGGAGTGGTTTGATCTGTCAGATGATGACGAAGCGTTGTCATCTGCTTCTTCTCAGGCCAAGCGCAGACCGCAGCGGCCTGCGACGCGGAATGCACTGCCGCCAACGCCAGGACTGCCACCTCGAAAAGGCGGCTCCAAACGAAAAACGAAAAGCAGTTCAAAGAAATCCACCAGTAAGAATGGGGCTGGATTGTTCGGTATGAACGTTCATCCGGCTGTTGCTGTCGGAATCACCGCCGCACTGATGCTGATCCTTGTTGTTGTCATTGTTCGACGTTTTGTTATTGGGGATGAAGCAGACCTCGTCGCGGATACTGTCGCCGTTGCTGTTGACCCTGCTGGAAGTAAATTGGAAGCAGAGAGTCACGCGGCTAAGTCGCCAAACGACAGAAAGAAGAAGTCCAGCAAACAGAGAGAATCAGAACCAGAACCACAGAGTGACTCAGTGCCGGAACGGTTGGCGGCTGCTTCCGTCGATCAGCGTCCGCCGTCGGAAATGTCCGGCGACAACACAGTCTCAGAATCACTGCCGGAATCAGTTCAGGTTGCTATGGCAGGTACCATACCGCTGTCGGCAGCAGCAGGCGAATCTTCAACGTCACCGTCTTCAGTGGTGCCGGTTGAAGAAGAGTTGACCGGACGCTCGCGGTTCCCATCGATTCCGTTTGAGTCTTCCGAAGGTTTCACTGTTGGTGTCGCCAATTGTCCGATCGTGTTGTCGGGAAACAGAGTCTGGGACAAGTCCACAGAGGCAGTTCGGCATCGTCTCGAAGGCACATTCGAAGGCCATGCTCAAACTGCGCTTTCACCGAATGGCCGCTTGTTTGCAGCAGCTTCCAGGCCACCGGATCAGAAAAATACGGCCGTTATTGTTTGGGATACGCAATCCGGCAAACAGCTGTTCACGGCTGCAGGAGATAGCCAACGTTTTGCGGATGTGATTCTGCTTTCTGAAACGTCGTTGTACATCGGTGATCGTTCGTCAGAAGAGTTGTTGGCGTGGAACTGCGAAACCGGCAAAAAGCAGAAGTCAATCAGGTTAAATGAATCGAAGTTCAGGCGAGGCAACACGGCGATTTCGCAGGATGGTCGGTATATCGCTGCGATGGCACAGGGACGTATGGTGATTCTGAACACAGCTGATGGAAATTTGGGTGGCCTGATGCAGAATCCAGTAGTCAACGTGCGCATGAAGCGTGGTTCACTGAATGCCACACGAAGCCTTAGGAAAAGCAAAACGCCGGGGGCCGGCGGTGAGGCAGAGCCTGTTTTTGCTGCCATGCAGTCGCTTGCGTTTTCGATGGATAATCAGGAACTCGCTGGCTTTTCCACGTTTCCACGGTCTCGATTTATGGCATGGAACAGCAGTGGCGGGTTGACCGCAGACAGGGCGGCCGCGGCGTTGACATCGGGAACGTCTGTCAGTGCATTTCAGTGGTTTGATACGAAGGATGCGTGGCTTGTGTCCGGGAGTATTCTGGATCGTAATACCGGTCGCGTGGTGTTGACAACGCTCAGCGACTACTCAAAGGGTACTGCCACGAGTGTTTACGATGACGATCATCTTGTTGGAGTGCTGCGAAATTCGCCGAACGAACTTTCGATTATTCCAATTCCCTGGGACGTGATTTCTCAAACGCTACCTAAAATTCAGGACGTTGATTCTGCGTTACTTGCAGTTGGTTCGCATGTCAGTATCCAGCTTCAGCTTTGGACAATGTTTGAGCAGGGGAGTCCAGAAGTTGATAGCGTTCGCAAAGCATTGCGAGACACTCTTGTTCGAGAAGGGTTGAAGGTTGATTCGGGGCGACCGATGACTTTTCGCATCGCGGTTGCGAAGACTCCGGAGCAAAAGGATTCAATTCTGCATCGACTGACTCCGCTTGATCAACGCAGTGAGTTGCCGACTGTAGAGCTTGCGCCGGACGGAGACTGCCTGGTGCTGGAGTTACTGACTTCTTCTGAAGCCACCGAGCCGATTTGGCGCGTCAACCTTGGAGCGCTGACGGATCTTGGACTTGCGGATACTTCAAAACGCGTTGCGGCTGACAAGTTGATAAAGCTTATCGATGAAGTGAATATTCCGTACTACATTCCACGCGACGAAAACGCGGTGGGGCTACCGATTGTCGTTGATTGACTGCTTCTGCACGACGTAGGCCTTCCGGTGTGTTGGATTTTTTCCAAGGGCTGGTTGAATAAAGGAAGCGACCTGTCGTTTCACTTTACGGCTTCACGCTGAACCAGAAAGCTGCGTTCGCCACGGGTGACGTAGATGGCGTCTTCGTTGAGTCGTCTGCACATTTCGATCAGGAATTCTATCAGTCGATCAAATTCGGCTTCGCTTCCGAACGAAACTTCGAATTGTTCCATGACGTCGTGAACAAGGGCTCCGTTCTGATCGATCCAGTAGCCTTTCACCGGTGTGGGTGACTGTGTGTACGCGCGATAGCGTTCCATCAGGAATTCGTGGATCACATAGCGGACTGTTTGTACGCCGTCAAAGTAACTCGGGTCGTCCAGTTTGTGCGACGGAATGTAGAACAGCGTGACTTTTCCGAGCTCACACACATGCATCGATGGGACGTTGGTAGAATCGTTCTGAGGCATTGTGTGATTGATCAAAGGGCAGTTTGCGGACACGAAACGGGGCGTTCGAATGGTCGAACGCCTCTTATTGTAGAGTCAAAGGCTCAGCGATTTCGCTATTCCTTTTTCTTCGTTTGAGGATTCAGTTTGAAGGCTTTGTCGAACTTGTCATTACTGAACACGAGTGCCAGTTGCTCGTCGCCTTCGGCGGCATCGGCTTTGTTTTCGCACTTGTCGCAACAAAATCGGACCCGTGTTTTGTCGATATTGGCTTGGTTCTTTGTCGATGTCACCGCCAGTTGGGAACAGCCCTGAAACAATTTTCAGTTCTCTCGTTAGCGCTGGCCTGTCTTTTTTTGACAGGATTTACAGGATGAACAGGATGTTTTCGTCCTGTCAATCCTGTTTGATCTATTCAGTAACGGTACCGTCATCTTCATGAAATCTCGGCGGCATCGCATTCTAAAGGCAGAGTACCACTACAAAATCAGGATTCTGTCTCAACACAATTCCTTAGCGGGCACTTTAGAAACGACAAACGCCAGCGCAACGAATGCCGTCAGCAGTGCAAAGTCAGGTTTCCTGGTATGGATGGTTTTATTGTGGTGGAAGAATGAGATGTCTGTCGTTGCGGCAGGTTACTCGGAAATCAGGCTGGATGACAAATCCGGATCCGTCACACTTTGTCGGGAGCGGCGGAGTTCGACGAACGAGTTTTCGGCTGCTAAAATTGCAGAATGTCAGCGAATTCCAGATTTCGTCAACTTCCGTATGCACATTTGAACCTGCGTCACAACCCGTTCGGGGAGCTCTCGCGAGAGGAGTTAGCCACTTTGGCGGAAGTCGATGTGGAAGCCGTGGTGGCGGAACTTGAGGATGATCGCTTCGTCGTGCAGTTTGTTGGAGAGAAGGGGTACGGCAAAACCACGCATTTGCTGGCGATCCGCGCGAGGTTTCCGGAGGCTGGTTATGTGCACATTGCTGAGGGGCAAAAGGCCAGCTTGCCAGGCGGTCGCCCCACGATGATCGACGAAGCGCAGCGACTGACGCTGTGGCAGCGGTTTCGGCTGTTCCGCTCCGCCGTCCCGATGGTGTTGGGCACGCATCGCGATTTTTCGGGTGAGCTTCGCCGCGCAGGTCGACGTTTGCAGACGATCGAGGTTGGTCACGGGACCGATTCGCTGCGGTTGTGCCGAATTCTTAACGCTCGGATTGAACATGTTCGCCGTGATGTCGGTGACGTTCCGCGAGTATCGATGAAAACGGCCGATCGTCTGCGGCGGGAATTCGGGGCGAACATCCGTGGGATGCTGCACCAGATGTATGGGGCATTTCAGGACTTGTCTGAAATTCGCGACATTTGATTTCGCAGCAGCATGAGTTAGCCTGCAGCCAGGTGAACACGGTTTTTCGGTGGGAGGGCTGCAATGTCGAAATGCGATATTCGGATTACGTTTGATAATACTGATCGTCAGTTTCGTGGTGGCGATGTTGTGTCCGGCGAAGTGCATGTTCTGGTGAATAAAGACATTCGCAGCAATGGGATCATTTTGACGCACTATTGGCGAACTCACGGTCGCGGCAATACCGATCGAGGGCCGCAGCAGGAGATTCGCCTGAGCGAAATGGAGCCTTTGCAGGCTGGCGAAGAACTTCATTTGCCTTTCGAATTTACGGCGGCGCGCTGGCCGCTGACGTATAGCGGTCATTACATCAACGTTGATCATTACGTGCATGTGGCGGTCGACGTTTCCTGGGCAATCGATCCGAAGCAGGTCGAAGAGTACATTCTGATTCCCGGCAAGCAGCCTCCCGAATTCAGTGGTGCGCGTTCTGAGTTGGTGGAATTCAAGCAGTCAAAGAATGAACTCTCCGGGATGGGGAAGTGGATTCTATATGGTTTTCTTTCTCTTTTCGTCGTGCTGTTCAGCGTGATGTTCATCTTTCTGATTCCCGTCTTTCTGGTCATCGGTGGCGGAGTGTGGGGCTGGAAAAAAATGATCGCCAGTCGCGTTGGTGATGTTGTTCTTGAGACTCCACATATCGTGGTGGGGCCGGGTGAAAAATGGCCCGTTATGTTGAGTTTTACTCCTAAGAAAACGTTTGCTATCAACGAAATCACGCTGAAAATATTTGCTGAAGAAGCGGCGACGTCCGGCAGCGGCACAGACAGCACAACTTCTCACCATACGCTGTACGAAGAGGTCTCGACACTGCATCCTGCGGGAACGCTGATGGCCGGTGAGCGTTTTTCGGAACAGTTCGAATTCGAATTACCGGACACTCACGCATGGAGTCTTGATACTTCCGACAACACCATTAAATGGTGGGCGGAAGTTCGGATCGACATTCCACGTTTCCCGGACTGGAAGAAACGCGTCGACCTTCAAATGATTCCGCTGGAATTTCTTGATGCTGCTGCAGAGGTTCCGAAGTTGCAGTCGGACGCTACGCCTCGAGGTTCTCTACAACGTTCGGCGTCGGAGGTGCCGTCACATCCGGCACCTGTGCCGAGAGCTGCGCCGGCTGCCAATGATGCGATGCAGGGAAGTTCGCCCGGCGCCGGTGCCGATTCACTTCAGTCTGTGGTGGCGCAGATTCGCGAAGCTGGACGGTTTGGCAACGAACGCAGCGAAATCGTGAATGCCACATCGGGTACCGCCTTTGACGTGGCAGTCCTGATCAGTCGCACCGCGCCGACCTTTGGTTTCGTCGGTGACGATGACCGATTCGAAAACGGAAAAACAGTTATCGGTACACTTGTGGGTTCCGATCAGGAGGTCCAGCTCTTCACCGTTGGTGACGCAAACGATGATGTTGAGAACGTGGCTCGCGGCGAAGCTTATGGAACACTGGCGACGGTGAAAGGCTGGGATTCACTGTACGACCGATTGGTGTTGCACGAAGTGCCATTGGACTGACTGGAAAACGGTGACGCGATCAATCCGGGTTCAGGACAAATGCGGAGGCGACTTCTTCCGGAATTGATACAGGTCGTCCGCTTTCGATATTCACGAACACCCAATCCGTTTCACCTTTCGCCAGCACTTTGTTGTCTGAAGTGCGGATGAATTCGTAGCGCCGCCGACAGCGAACTCGTCGAATACTGGTCAGCCAGGTACGAACTTGAACGTCATCGCCGAGAAACGCGGGACTCAGGTATTCGATATGATGTGATCTGGCGACCCATGTGCATCCCATGTGACGCACCGTGCCACGTTCGATACATTCGCGCGAATGAGCGACGGCAGCATCCTGCATCCAGCGGACGTACGCCACGTTGTTAACGTGACCGTTGACGTCGATCACATCATCAGAAACAGCCTGTTGGTAACTGAAGATTGCGGACTGCGATTGCGATTCGTTTTCGCTCATGTTTGTTCCTCCTGTGTGTTAATTGTATCGGCTGCTTTTGATCCGTGCGTGTTTGTTGGACTTTGTAAATTGTCAGAAAATTCGCTGCTGCACGCACTTGTCGTGATCTGATTGAGTTAAATACCGTTGTCGACGACAGCGTATGGCATTGGCTTGCCGCGGCGGTCCGTTTTGAACAGAAAATCGCTCGCTTCTACG
>CAYZYB010000165.1:0-8203 GCA_964481505.1 uncultured Planctomycetaceae bacterium
GGATATGTGCGCAGAGCTCCCACGTGTGGCAATACGATACTGCCTGCTTCGCCGATGAACAACGATCCGCTGCGTGGCAATCCTTCATTCGCTGGCAGATGAGACCCTTTGATACTCGGCAGCCGTCCGCCGTCGTACCACTTGATCTGCAGGTTGCCAGCGGCTGTGTACTCCGTACCGGGAAACGTATAGTCCACACTTGTTTGCGCTGGCCAGACTTCGCTGTTCATTCCGGAATGATCGGCTTTGAAGTCCAGCGGTGCCTTGTCAATCTTTAGAGCTGTGAAAACGGGATCCAGAATGTGACAGCCGAAGTCACCGAGCGCTCCGTTTCCAAAATCCTGCCAGTCACGCCAGCCCCACGGATGATAGACCTTCGAGCCACCGTATGGTCGCATGGGAGCAACGCCGATCCAGTGATCCCAGTTCAAAGTGTCCGGCTGGCCGTCCGGATTCGTTGGACGGCTGATGTGAAACGACTTCCCATGCCCCGTCGCAGCGCACCAGCTGTGAACCTGTTTCACCTTTCCGATCGCTCCAGACTGAATCGTCTGCACAGCCGTCCGATAAAATTTGTGCGAATGAATTTGATTGCCAAGCCGAGTAATAACGTTCGATTTTTTTGCCTGCAGTGTCATCTGGCGTGCTTCCCAGACATTATGCGTGAGCGGCTTTTGGCAATAAACGTGCTTGCCCTGCCGCATAACGTCGAGACCGATGAAAGCGTGCATGTGATCCGGGGTCGAAACAGTCGCACCGTCGATTTTATCGCCGAGTTCGGCGAGCATCTCGCGGAAGTCCTGGAAGACTGGTGCATCAGGACTCAGCTTTTGTGCATCTGCCGTGCGGCCAAGATCCACATCGCAAAAACCGACGAACTTCGCCTTCTCATGATTCGCCATTTCACGGATGTCAGAAAGCCCTTTGCCTCCACAACCAATTCCGGCAAGTTGCAATTGGGAATTCAGATTCTGTCCGCGAACGATCGCGGGAGCAGCAACCGCAACGGCAGCAGTCGTTAAAAATTCTCGGCGACGAAACATGACCCAACCCTTTCTCGACCAAAGAAACAGTAATCCGTGCTGCCACACAACAAAAAAATCTGCAGAGGCAAAGGCACGACCCAATCAAAGTTAGCGAAGATTGGCTACAGAGTCATCTAACTTGAGTATTTCCATGGAACATAGCGCGACCGTCCCACATCGTCTATCAGCAAAAATGCTGTTGTGGGGCCCACCGCTTTCGAAAGCAACGGTGGTTGGAAATCAGATTGGGAGAAATCAATCGCTGAATCACCTGCGGGCAAAAAAAATGAGCGTCCTGAGAAAACTCAAGACGCTCAGTTCGTATGTGAGTGACAAAGCGGGCCATTGTCTGCCACTCCGAACGAAAGCCCTGATCGCACACTTCGTGCCAATAATGAAAAATTTGTCAGCCACGCAGCAACTCAACGTATTTCGGCACTTCGATAGATCACTGGCGCGCACAAAATTTTGCGGTGATTAAAATCGCAGCAGCGATTCAGAGAGGTGTACCGCTTTGCGTCAACACTAAGGCCAACGCATGACCGAACCCCTCGCTACCAAACCGACAACGCCATGCGTGCCGAACACGAATGGCACTGCGCGTTCGCACTTTGAGTGAAAGAGCGTTTGAGGTGGCGCGGTTTTTCCTGATCGTTTGCGATCAATGCCATGACAAGATGTCATCGAGCGACTTGCGTTTGATGTTTGGCACGTGACACGTTGGCGCAGGATAGCCAACAGCCAGAAGCACAAACGCTCGTTCGTTCTCGGGGCGATCCAGAATTCGATTCAGGAAATCCATGGGGCTGGGCGTGTGAGTCAGCGACGCCAACCCCGCGTTGTGAATGGCTGTCACCAATAAACCGGTTGCGATACCAGTTGATTCCGTTGCGTAGTAGTGCTTTGTCTGACTTCCATCTTTGGCCAATCCGTAGCGTTGGCAAAACACGACAATCAGCCATGGAGCAATTTCCAGAAAGGGCTTCTTTGAATTTGTCCCGAACGGCTTGAGAGCGTCGAGCCATTCGTCGGTGGCTCGACGTTCATAAAACTCCTCTTCCTCCGCTTCAGCAGCGACGCGAATCCGGCGTTTGATGTCAGCGTCCTGAATCAATGAGAAGTGCCATGGCTGTTGGTTCGCTCCGCTTGGAGCTGTACCCGCCGTTCGCACACAGTTTTCGATGACTTCTCGTGACACGGCCCGGTCCGAATAATCTCGAACCGTTCTGCGGCGAACACACTGCTCGAGGAATACTCTGGACCTTTCCAACGAATCGTCAGCCGAACTGAACGAATGATCCAATGGAATAAAGTCATGGTTTGACATGGTGAATTCTGCCTTGCTTTGCCCGAGAGAATCAAGCCCTTCACCCAACCGCTACTATGCCTATCCTTCTCTCGAAACCAGTTAAGCAAACGCGGTTTAAACCGACGGCGAAACTTGTGCAGCGCCTGAAATGCTCCCGGCAACACAGCAGAAACTACCTTGATTTTCCAAGCACAGCTTTTAGAGTCATCGGTGCAGAGTTCCGCTCGACGAGAATCGTCACCGCATCCTTCACTTTGCTGCGTTGCATGAACTGAGTGAGGTCGGAGTATTCGTCGATGAATGAGTCGTTCATTTTGACGATGAGGTCACCCACCTGCAGACCTGCATTCGAAGCAGGACTGTCCGGGCGCACAGCCTGAATTGGTACGCCTTGCTCATCAGCATCAGCACCGAGATTCGGCACGATTCCGAGGTACGGAATTTTTCGAGTGATTCGACCGTTACGAGCAACCTGTTGAAATTCGGGAGCCTCTGGCATATTGACGATTGATCGCAACATGTGTTCACTCAAGTCGATAATGTCAACAACACCAGCAACATTGACAGCCGAATAGTCATCGTCGGGCGTGTGGTAACGCGAGGTGACGCCTGTGAAGCAGAACATCACCGGAATCTTCTTCCGGAAAAACGGGAGATGATCGCTGCCGCCAAATGGCGAATCCACTAATTTTGTTTCCAATGGTGAAACCAAATCGGCAGCCTTCACAATGTCTCGAAACTCAACGGCTGTATTGACGCCGTTCACCTCAACGCGATTGTTCCGCAATGTGCCGATCATGTCATAGTTAAGCATCGCAATCGTGTTTTCCAATGGAAACACTGGATCATTGACGTAATGAGTGCTTCCCAGCAGGCCGCGTTCTTCACCAGAAAAACAGATGAAGAGAATTCTGCGTTTGGGTTTGGGGCCGCCCGCCATTCGCCTCATGAGTTCCAGCACAGCAGCCGTGCCTGTCGCGTTGTCGTCGGCGCCGTTATGAATCTGGCCGATGCGACCTTTGGCTCGTGAACCATACCCGCCGTAACCCAAATGATCGTAATGCCCCCCGATCACAAGTGTTTCGTCAGCCAGCGGACCTTCTCCTTCAATCATCCCAATCAAGTTATAAGTCGTGACGGATCGTGAGTCGAATCGTGTCGTCATCTCGGCCGACCAGCCGGGCATTGCCTGGCTAACAGGTTGCAACGTGGAATCAATGAAGTCACAGACATCTCTGAGTGACTCAAATGTACGAACCTCTCCTTCATATCGCTTTTTGAGTGGTGTTGATGCCAGCAACCTGTCAATCACACGCTGACGGACGTGCGCGAACGGAATTCCGGAATCCGACGTCCCGAATCCTGTCGGTGCGGAAAGCTCATCGTCTTTGTCAGCTGCAACAGTGAAGGGGTCGTTGACAAACAGAACACCGGCGGCTTTGTGCTGTTTGGCCAGCGATAGCTTACGATCAACGTAGGCATTCTGACTCGTCGCTTTACCCATGAAAGCTCCGTCGCTTTGTCCCTGCTGCGGTTCGCGGCGGATCATGACAACAATCTTGCCTTCGACATCAACGTTGGCGTACTCGTCATAGTCATCGTCTGTGGAAGTGATTCCGTAGCCGATGAAAACAAGCTGTCCACTTCCACGGCCGTTGTGACCACGGCGAAGTGCCTGGAAGTCACTGCCAACCTTCAAACGAGTTGCATTGCCTTCCGCGTCTGTCAGAACCACCGCCGTATCATCCGTGACATCCGTCCTGCCGAGACTGACTTCGAATGCCTGCTTGAATGTGCCATCCGGCATGGCCGGTTTTAGACCGTGGCGACGATATTCTTTCAGAATATGATCTGCCGCCAGGTGAATGCCCTCAGTTTGTACACCGCGGCCTTCAAGTTTGTCAGACGCAAGGTAGCGAACATCTTCGCCCACACGTTCAATGGCTTCTGTGCGAGCATCCGCCGCGTTGGCTGGTGCAATTTGCACAAGTAAGACAGCAAAGATGCCTGCGAAAGCCTGCGCACAATTGTTCGCGATGGAAGAGTGACCAAATTTCATGACGTTCCCTGAGTTTGAAAATCTGCGTTCTGAAACGCCGCAGATTCGTGATTTATAGGAAGGAACGCCGCTTTCGAAGAGGGATAATTCCTGTTTTCTCACGACAATTGTCGAAGGTGTGCCTATCGAATGGCCATTACTAAACCAACCCGAAGGCCTTATCCATATTGGCCGACACTTCCTTCAGGCGTGCAGCATCGCCACCTCCAACTTCAGCCGCCGCCCAGCCGGTGTAGTTGATTTCCAGCAGCGCTTTGCGGACGTCCGCCCAATCGAGGTCACCTTCGCCGATCTTGGTGAATTTCCCCTTCTCGCGAGAAAACCCTTTTAGGTCCAGCTTGACGATCCGGCGATTCAACTGACGAATCCAGTCGCCCATGCTGCCGTACTTCCAGTGGTTGCCGATGTCGAACTGCATGCCGACCCACGGCGAATTCAGTTCGTCAACAAACTTCACAAACTTCTCGGCGCTTTGCGTGTGGTCGCCGTCGTGATCGTACAGAAACTGATTCCAGACGTTTTCGATGGCAATGTAAACGCCAAGTTCCGCGGCCAGCGGAATCGCCTGCTGAATATTGTCGATCGCGCGTTTCCAGATTTCCGCCTCTTCGCCATCGCTGCCCTTGCCGATCACAAGCAGCGCCGTGTTGCCACCCACAGCGTGAGTCGATCGGAGCGCGTTCTTCAGCGATTCCAGCGCGTTCGCGCGAACTGTGGGATCCGCATCCGTGTGTCGCACCTGCCAATGTGTTGAGTTGACCGTGCCGTCGACCGGCAGCCCGGTCTCCGCGATGGCCTGGTTGGTTGCTTCGATGTCCATACCTGGAGCGTTCATTTCGATCCCGTGAAAGCCAGCGTCCTTTGCCGCCTGGAACTTATCGATCAAAGATCCTTTCACTCGAACCATGCCAATTTTCAGCGTCTTATAGAGTCGCCCCTTTAGCGAAGCGGGTTGCGGTTGCGCGATCGCCGGGCTAACGACAGTGCCAGCTGCACACGCAGCCGCAGACGATTGCAGAAATGTACGGCGGGAAAGAGAACTGAATGGCATGGCGGCAGTCCAAAAAATAAGATTGAAATTTCTGACTGCTGCGATAGTACCGACAAATCGCTCAGGATCAAAGTCGACAGCTGGGTGTCGGAAAATATGGCCCTCAGCAGACGAATTCGACAACAATCCGGATCACCTGCTAAACTGGGTCGTCCTCCTTTGCAGATGCATGAGTCAACGATGCCTAAAGTTCCGGAAACACTACAACTCGGCCAGAACATCACGATTCTGCCTGTCGTTCACGGCAGCGGAGATTTCGCGGTAGAAGTACGACGGGTGATGCTGTCGCACGAGTTCGATTGCCTGGCAGTTCCGCTGCCGCCGACGTTTCAAATGGAAGTTGAATCTGCCGTTCAGTGGTTGCCAAATGTTTCTGTTGTGCTGCAGCGAGAACCCGCCAGTCAATTTAGTGGAGCAGGGGAATATGATCCGGACGCTACCGAAGACGACGACGGCAGCTCCCCCTTCGCCGACGAAAACGACGGGCGTGCCAGTTATGTTCCGATCGATCCCTGCCAGCCTGTTATCGCAGCGCTGCGGATCGCGATGCAGGAACATATCCGGCGCGAGTTCATCGATATCGAGGACGATCACTATCTACCGATGACCTCATCGCTGCCGGACCCCTACGCAGTGAAACAGGTTAGTGTCGAACGTTTTGGAGCGGCCGTGCTTCCCGCGCTGGCACCGCCGGAAGAAGAAAGTCATGTTCGTCGCCTACAATGGATGGCCAACGAACTACATCGTCTCGCGAAATCACACAAGGCCGTACTCTTCGTTTGCAGTGTGCTCGACTGGCCATGGATCCGTGACATGTATCAATCGGTTGTCGACCGTCCTGAGCCACCGTCGCCAGCTGCGAATCCGGCGCAGGTGTTTTCGGTCGAGCCACGGACGCTGACTTTTATGTTGGGCGAACTTCCGTATTTAACAGGCTGCTACGAAACCGCTCGCGCGGAACTGGACGATGACGAAAATCTGTCCGTCGACGGCATCAAAGCACTACTGCTGGCGGCACGAGACAGTTACCGAGCGGAACTCAAACGCCGAGCTCGACCGATCACGCCACAGTTGCTGATGGTGATGCTGAAGTACATTCGAAATTTATCACTGATCGAACGCCGATTGACGCCCGACCTGTACACGCTTGTCACCGCGGCAAAACAGATCGCCGGCGATCAGTACGCGATTCACCTTGCCGAAACCGCACGTCACTATCCGTTTGCCGACGACGACGAATTTCCGGAAATTCAATTTGGAATCGACGAAGCGGTCCTGCCTGATTTCACCCGACTATCTGTAGTCAGCCGCCTGCCAGGACATCCTGTCGTCTGGAGATCGTGCGCTCTCAACGCGCCGCCCGATCGCGCGAAGCAAATCGAATGGCAGCGCACGTGGAATCCGTTCGGTCAGTGCAGCTGGCCCCCCGAAGACGTCGCCATTGAGAACTTTCGGACGCACATCAAAGATGTGGCTCTGGACATGCTTGGCAACGATCTGGCCAGGACAGAAAAATTCAGCGCCAGCATGAAAGACGGCCTCGACATTCGTGAAACTCTGCGAAACTGGCACACTGGTGATCTGTACGTACGAATCTTTCCTCCGGCTCGCGGAAAGATCGACTGCGTGGTCATGCTGTTTGATTCTCCGGCGGACCCTCGAGACTACCCGTGGCGAATTACATGGCACGCTGAAAACCACGACGAATCGACGCTCACACTTTTTGCGACCGATTTCAATCAGGATGTGATCGGCCCCGGCATCGCATTGTCTCGCTACGGCGGTTGCATGTTTCTGTTTCCGCCGCGTCCGATTGTCGATGTTTTCCATGACCCGCGATTCGATTTTACGGACACCCTGGAAGAACGCCTGATCGCCGCGGCGCTGCATTATAGTCGGGAAAAACACGTGGCGCTGTTGAGCTACAAGCCGCCCGGTGCTGGCTGGCGCCGCCTGGCTCGCAAACACAAGAAGAAAATTCTTCACGTGCCGATGTCACGTTTCAGTGCAGCGACCGTCGAAAAACTGCGAATGTTTCACGTGCTGAATGGTCAACAGGTGCGATCGTATGCAGCCGACTTCATTCGCAAACCGTAGCACGCAGATTTGCTTGCAGGATCAGGGAAAACACGCCCTATTGAATCCGCTCAGGCACCGATTCGGTGATCGCTCGTTCGACGAGATCATCAATCGGCAGATCGCCGCCGATCTTCTGAAGGCAATCGGCTGAAACACAGATGCGAACTCGCTTAACGCAGTCATCAAAGGCCGTATTCGACATCGAAGCAACAATTGGCGATACATCTCGCAACGCGCGAAAGACGTTTTCATCGGCGTAGAAGATGTCCACCTTGAATTCCACTTCGCGATGCAGCGGTGGAGCATCGATCAGCACATCAACGGGGCTCAGAACGCAACCCGCAGCTTCCGAAAGTGCTTCGACCAGCCGGTTCGAGCAGGCCACAAGTCTTTCGTACGGCATCTGGCGAAACGCGCGGTAGAAATCCGGATGCTGAAACAAACTGTATTCCACGAGCCTCTTGTGGAGCTGCCGCCGACTGCCGAACAGCCCATCGGTCAGCAGTTGTGCTGGCTGACCAAACGCCGCAGCGCTGAGAGTCCGAATCATCTCTGGCTCTGTCATCCGAAACAACTCTGCCAAATCCAGCGATCGATGAGTTTCGTAAAACGCGCGGGCAAACATGGTCGTTGCGGAACGGACGGCGTGATGCCAATAAACTTCGCTGAACATCACGTAC
>CAYZYB010000166.1:0-8192 GCA_964481505.1 uncultured Planctomycetaceae bacterium
ATCACCACATGGCCGTAGCGGAACTTGCTCGACCTTTCAGAGTCTGTGCGACGTGCCCGGACGGTATCATTGAAGCCTACGAATCAACATCCGAAGACTGGTACTGCCTGGGTGTTCAGTGGCATCCGGAAAGCAGCACAGCGTCTGCATTGGACATTCAGATTTTTGAATCTTTCATTGCAGCATCCGGCAAACAGCAGAACGTCGATGTCATTCCGATGTCTTCAGTGATGCGAAAAGCAGCTGCGTAGTCGAAGTTCCTCTGACAACTGCTGATCCCCTCGAGAAGGCAAATCCCTTCTCGAGGCAGGTCGGCAGTCGCTGGCCTATGAAACGGCTGCGGTTGCGCAGGTGAATTCCAGCCTTGCCGTCACTTTACCTTCAACGGTGACTTTGCCTTTCATGAAGAAGGCGTTCGACACTCGCTCCGTGAGGCTGACTTCGATGTTGATCGTATCGCCGGGGCGTATGAGTTTTCGGAACTGGGTATTGTTCTGCCGTGTCACGACGGGAACTTCTCCGTCCGCCATTTCTCCGACCTGCGAAATCAGCACGGCGCCCGCCTGAAAACAGGCTTCGCACTGAAGGACGCCCGGGAAGACCGGGAATTCCGGATAATGTCCTTCGAATACGGCCAGGTCTGCCGCCAGATGCTTTGTGGCAAGGATTCGTGTGTCACTGATTTCTTCGACGGAATCCAGCCATAGAAACGGATCGCGATGTGGAATGCATCGCTTAATTTCTTCGGTATTCATGGATTACAGTTCGATCTTCAGCTCTTCGATTTTGCGATAGAGGCTGGATAGTCCCAGCTTCAGGCGTTTGGCTGCTTCCTTCTTGTCGGGACATTGTTTCAGCACGCGTGTGATGTGCAGACGCTCATAATGCCGTAGTGCTGAACGCAGGTCGTCGGTGTCAGGGAGACTTGTTCCCAGACCAAGAAGGTCGGGAGGAAGGTCCTGCGGCTGTACCTCGTCTCCTTCGCACATCATCACCGCACGTTCGATCGCATTGTCCAGCTGGCGAACGTTGCCTTTCCAGTGAGCTGCCATCAACGTGCGAATGGTCTCGCTTGTCGCCCCGGCCACACGTTTGCCCATGGTTTCGGAGTGACGAGCCATGAAGTACTCAACCAGTTCCGGAATGTCATCAAGGCGTTCACGCAAAGGCGGAATTCGTATTTTGACGCCGTCCATGCGGTAGAACAGATCTTCCTGAAACTCCCCGTCCGTTACTTCTCGCATCAGGTCTCGGGAAGTTGCCGCAATAATCCTAGCATTTACTTTGACGGTTTCTGAAGCACCGGCTGGCATGATTTCGCCGTACTCGATCGCTCGTAATAGTTCGGATTGTGTTCCCAACGGCAGCTGCGCGATTTCGTCAAGGAATACGGTTCCATTGCCAGCCGTTCGAAACAAGCCGGACTGGCCGTCTTCAACGCCGAACAACTGAGCTTCCAGAACTTCTGGTGGTCGCGTCCCGCAGTTAACGGCCAGAAATTTTTCGTCCTTGTTCGGCCCGGCCATATGAATTTCGCGGGCGA
The DNA here is from genome assembly GCA_964481505.1 of uncultured Planctomycetaceae bacterium. Taxonomy (GTDB): domain Bacteria; phylum Planctomycetota; class Planctomycetia; order Planctomycetales; family Planctomycetaceae; genus Fuerstiella. The sequence continues at coordinate 1,544 of CAYZYB010000166.1, forward strand.
ACAGTTCTTTGCCGGTCCCGGTTTCTCCAACCAGCAAGACGTTTGAATTCTTCGCTGCAACTTTGCGAATGGTGTTCAGCGTATCCTGCAACACTCGGCTGCTACCGATGATTTGTTCAAAGCCACCGCGTCGGTCAAGGTCTTTGCGCAGTCGCTGGTTTTCCAGGTACAGTTCCTGGAAGCTGAAGAGACGTTTCAATCGGTTGACCAACTCATCGAATACGACGGGTTTGATCAGGTAGTCGAATGCTCCCGCCGTGAATGCCTCCACCGTATTCTCGACGGTAGCGTAAGCCGAAATGATGAGCACGAACATCCCGGGGTTTAAGCGGTGCAGTCGCCTCAGTAGCTGAACGCCATCGCCGTCCGGCAATTGCACGTCGCAGATTCCGACGTCGAAATCTCGCTCGCGGACGAGTTTCAGCGCTTGAGTAACATTGGACGCCGTACCGACGTCAAAGCCTTCGCCGGTGAGAAACTCAGCAAGACTCTCTCGGATGATGTCCTCATCCTCAACGATAAGGACCGATTTGTTTGTAAAGCTTGGGTCAGGCACGCGGGAGCCTCTAATTTCTCAAACGAAAGCAGACAGAAGCGGGGTTTCTGGTGAGCCAGTCTCACAAACAGGAACCTCAGAGTTGAGATAATCGCACCGCACGATCGTCGATTCAATCAGAGGGGGAACTAATCCGGTCAGAACGTCGAACTCTTATGGAGATGCTCCGAGAATAACGTCTTTAACCGATCTGGAGATGGGACTTTGGAGAATGCAGGGCTATTGTCCGGCAGATGCCGGTTCGTTTCACGACGCGAAATGAGCGAAAATCGGTCTTCCCGAACGAGAGATATTGCCTCTCTGACGGTGTTACCGCCTAACTTCATGATCTGGGAGCGTAAAATTCAGCTGTTGCAGAGTATTTCAACAGCTTCGTTGCCATGCAGGTTCGACAGAGATGCAGAACACACGACATTCTGCGGCGTTTAGACGCCGTTCCGGACTTTCCAGGCCGGCACTGCTGATGGGAGGCCTGATGTGGGCCGCCGTGTTCGTAGGCCTCGCGACCATTTGGCAGTCTCGCCCCGATGAAACTCAGGCCGCAAGCCAGGCAGGCACTGGAAAATCCGCCGCCGCTCCCATCAAGCCTGGGCAGAGTAAGTCATCCGTTAGGCTAAAGCTCCCTGCCAGAAAGCTGCCGGACTTCGAATTCGACGACTGCAACGGTGGGCGGCTGAGTCTGACGGATCTCGAAGGCAAACGTTGGGTGGCCAGCTTCATTTTTACGTCATGTGTGGAAACGTGCCCGGCCATCACCAGCGCTATGATGCGGCTTCATGACCGTGTGGAAGACACGGCGCCGGACGTCAAATTCGTGAGTTTCACGGTTTACCCCAAAGTAGATACGCCTGAAGTTCTGAAAAACTACTCCGAGACGTTTACCAAAGGCAATTGGGATCGCTGGAGTTTTCTGACCGGAGACACACAGGAAATCTATGAACTGATCGTGAATGGTTTCGGCCTAATCGTCAAAGAGAATCTCGAAGCAAACAAGCGAGCGGGCTTCGAAGTCGCTCATTCGAACCGAGTTGTCCTGGTCAATGAAGACGGAATTCCGGTCGGTACGTTTCTCGGCACAAAGCCGGAAGACATGGTCAAGCTGCGAAGAATCCTGTCCGGCAAAGACGACTTCCCCGAACCGGTCGATTCCCCCATGGGACTGACGTTTTCCACGACAGACGGCAGTCCCTTAGACGTTCAGTTCGAATTAAAGCCTGCTGGCGAAACCGACCAAACTGATGCCGACAAGGACGGTGAAGACGCGAGCGTTGCCCCAGTCACGGGCGATGATGAAGATGACAACAGCACCCAATCGCAGTCGGATTTGAATCAGCCACGCAGCGCAGTTGAGCACAATCGGTCTATCGACGAACGCATGCCATCGTGGGCGGCCCGGTTGCCCACCGTTAATTCGGGGCTGAACACTCTGGCGGCCGTCCTTCTGCTGTTTGGACTATCTGCTATCAAAAAAGGACGTAAAGAAACGCACCGCAACCTGATGGTCTCGGCCTTCGTGGCATCAGCCATCTTTCTGGGCTGTTACTTAACCTATCACTATGCACTCGGAAAATATACGGGAGAACACGGCAAGAAGTTCCCAGGCGACGGGATCGCGGCGATCGTTTATCAGCTGATTCTTTGGCCACATATCGTATTGGCGGCCTTTGTGCCGTTTCTGGCCGTCCGCGTTTTCCTGCATGCCTACGCCGAACGCTGGGAGGCTCACAAAAGACTGGCCAGAATCACCTTTCCCATTTGGATGTTTGTGTCGGTCACCGGAGTTGTCATCTACGGCATGCTGTACCACTGGCCCTGGCCGGCATAGTTGGCGAAAAACGTTGATTTGCCTGAGTTTTGTGCCTGAGAATTCGTGAGTTCCTGTCGATTGCCCCTGCCAACTTGTCGATGTGGTCAATAGAATACCGCCAACTGTGGCTGAACACCGTAAACACATTTCAAAGAAGCCGGAACAGAAACCATGACAAATTCGATCCAACGAATTATCCGCAGCTGCGTTTTGGCGATTGTGCTGACGGGAGTTTGTGGTGTCGGGAGTTCTGTCATGGCGTGCCCCAATTGCAAGGCTGCAAACGAAACCGACAGCAATCGTCCGCGTGCTTACATGTACAGCATCCTGTTTATGATCGGTATGCCAGCGACGATCTTCACGACGTTCGGAATTAGCTTTTACCGAATGACCAAAAAGGCACAACTGTCCGCTGATGAAGCAGGTTCGCAGTTAGAAGCAGACGCCGACCTGAACGATTCAGACGCGTAGCCCAACTCGCGATGTGTTCGGTTGTTGTCGAAAGTTTCGTTCGCTCGTTCAGTTTATCGCGAGCAACGATGCCTGTTTAGAATGCTCTCGGTCCGATTCGCGTTGAAGTCTGCTGGGATTGCTGCCGCGCCATCGTGACTCAAAATTAAACGTGAGGAATCGCGATGAATCGACTCGATCTAACGTCTCTTAGCCTGACGTTGGTTGTCTTGTCACTGATGTCTTCTGCAAGCTCGGCAGACAAGCCGAACGTGTTGTTCATTGTGTGCGATGATCTTAACACTCACGTTTCAACTTCGGGCTATCCAGATATCAGGACACCGGCCTTCGACAACCTGGCTGCAGCGGGAATGACGTTTCGGCGAGCGTATTGCCAATACCCGGTCTGCGGCCCGTCCCGCGCTTCGTTTCTGCATGGTCTGTATCCACAATCGACCGGCGTTCTCGACAACAAATCGGACATCCGCAAAGTTCGTCCAGGCACGGTCTCGATGCCGCAACGGTTCAAAGAAGCGGGATACTGCACGGGCGCTGTTGGCAAGATTTTTCACAACCCAAAAGTTGACCCAGGCGAACTCGCGTGGGATCAGATGTTGCGGTTCGAAAACGACGAGTTGCCAATGGTGACTCCGATACGGGAAAAATTCGAAGCGGAACACGGTTCGGTGCAATTCGGAAAGGCGAGAAAGCTATGGCGGCAGTTCTACCCGACCATTGCGACGCAAACTCGCGGCCAGCAGCCAGGCTACGGCCGTAGCGGCCTTAAAGACGAACAGCACAAAGATGGCAAGAACGCTCGCCAGGTCAGCAAGTGGCTCAATGACGCGACTCACGGCGACAAACCGTTCTTCATGGCGTGTGGCATTCAGAAGCCACATGTCCCATTCCTTGCTCCCGATGAATACTTCGATATGTATCCGAAGGCCGATTTAAAATTTCAGCCCGCTTCGCTCGAATTCTGGGAACACGTGCCGAAGATCGCTCAAACAAAACGGTACGAAGGATTCGGCTTCGAATTCGGTGTCGAAAACGACGATCTTCGCCGCGACTACATTCAGTCTTACCACGCCTGCATTTCATTCATCGACGCTCAGATTGGAGTTGTCCTTTCGGCGTTAAAGCAAAGCGGACAGTGGGAAAACACGATCGTAGTTCTCACTTCAGACCACGGATATCTGCTCGGCGAAAGATTTATGTGGGGCAAGGTGATGCTTTTCGAAACGTGTAATCGCGTCCCACTGGTTGTCCGAGTTCCTGGACAGACCACGCCCGGTTCCATCAGCGAAGGACTGGTTGAACTTGTCGATCTGTTTCCGACTCTTGTCGAACTCTGTGATGTGACGCCTCCGGCAGATCTGCAGGGACGAAGCATCGTGGACATGTTGCGAGATCCGGCAGTCGGTGGTAAGGAGGTTGCTTTTACCGTGGTCACTCGCGGAACGAATCTGGGCAAAGCGATTCGCACACAACGCTACCATTACACGTTGTGGCAAACCGGTGAAGAGCTTTACGATCTCATCGCAGACCCTCGTGAAGACGAAAATCTTGCGGGCGTCCCTGAGTATGCCAGGACGCTGGCGATGATGCGAGATCACCTCGCGAAAACCGAAGTGCGAGCAATGGCGAAGAAGCGGTAGCCCGGCATCCCTCAACGCCACGAAACGGCTTCGACGACTTCGCCAGCTTCGTACGCCTCTTCCTTTGGAGGCAGCACAACCATGCCAGTCGCTTCAGCAGTCGACCGCAGATCCGCGGAACCGCCCCATCGGACGGTAGTGGCGGTCAGTTTTCCATCAACCAATTCCAGCCGAGCGGGAAAGTACGTGATCCGGTCTCCCCGAACCGCCACGCTGTCCGCCAGCACAGCGTCGGTTGTGTCCGGCAGTGCATTCGGAATTCCAGAGAAGGCTCGAAGCGCGGATCGTACGAAGAGTTCGAAGCAGATCATGCTGCTGACAGGATTTCCCGGAAGCCCAAACACGCAACAGCGTTTGTCGCTATTTGTGCGTTGACCAAACCACAGTGGCTTACCTGGCTTCATCTGAATCTTATGAAACACCTGCGCCACGCCCGCAGCGGCGAGTTCAGATGGGACAAGGTCCAGCGTGCCCGCTGATACGCCACCGGAAAGCAACAGAAAATCACACTCCAATCCGCGTGTGATTTTTTCCTTCAGCTCTTCACGGTTGTCTTTCGCAACGCCCAAAGGGACGGGCGTCGCTCCAGCCCGTCGAATCTGACTCACAAGCATCGGCTCGTTGGAGTTACGTATCTTTCCGGGAACCAGAGGCTGTTCAATTGGCAAAAGTTCGTCACCGGTCGCCAATACAGCAACAGTTGGCTTTTGATAGACAGAGACTTCCGCAACTCCAAATTCTGCGAGCACTGCAATGTGCTGCGGCTCAATCACGGTTCCGGCAGGCAGCAGCGGCTCGCCTGTTTTTGCCAGACATCCTCGCCGCAGGACGTGGCGTTCGGACGACACAACGTCGCGCGGTATTGTGACTTTGTTCGGCTGGTCTTCGTCAAATTCAACACGCTCGATCGGAATCACGCAGTCTCCCTCTGATGGCAACAAGGCACCAGTCATGATTCGAGTTGCTGTTCCCTGGTTGAGCGACCTGGTTGGTACCGTTCCGGCTGTGATTGTTTCCAGCACCTGCACAGTGACGTTATCGCCTTCAGGAAAACTCGACGACTGCACCACAAAGCCGTCCATCATCGACTTGTCAAACGGCGGGCTGTCATGCGGCGTGGTGAGGTCCGAAGCGAGTACGCGATTCAGTGAATCTGCCAGCCGAACAGATTCAGCCTCTGCGGCGGTCGAAGTTTCGAGGATCGCGGTGAGTGCCTGGTCTACGGTCAACATGCGGGGCAACGTTCAAAATGAAGGGGTGAGGCGATACGGCGAAAAGCGTGCTATCCGAGACTCACGCGTTCCTCAGGAAAATCGTAGCGGCTCGATTCTGTGGGAGCCACCATTGCGAGCAGCAGTGTGATCGGACCGACGCGTCCCAAAAACATAACCACACAAATCAGAAGTCGCGACGACAGCGAAAGGCCGCCGGTAATGTTTGCTGATACGCCAGCCGTCCCAAATGCGCTGGTGGCTTCGTACAGATGATCGAGAAACCGATCGGGCTGGCGTTCGAAAATGACAAGCAGTCCCGTCGTGATCAAGACGATAAAGATGCCCACGGCAATCATTGATAACGCACGTGATACCTGTGATGCGGGAATGCACCGTCCAAACACTTCGACACGATCGCGGCTCCGAAACACGGCCCAGATGTTGAGCAGCGTAATTGCGAAAACGACTGTCTTGACGCCGCCCCCTGTCGAACCGGGCGCAGCACCGATGAACATCAGGAAAATGGCCAGCAGTTTTGTCGCGGGATTCATGGCTCCGTGATCCACTGTGTTGAACCCCGCCGTGCGAAACGTTACCGACTGAAACCACGCATCGGCCACGCGTTTGGCAGCAGAAGATTCCGGCCCCGCTTCCACAGATTCCAGCGCAAACCAGCACACAGCGCCGCCCAGCAGGAGAACGGCGGAACTCCAAAGGACCAGTTTCGTATGAACACTGAAGCGTGACGCTCGTCCCAGGTTTCGAAACAAGGGCGTGACAGGTTTCCTGCGAAATTTTCTGTAGAACCCTGACCACAGATCATGGACGACAGAAAATCCCAGGCCACCGAGAATAATCAGCCACGTCAACGGTCCCCAAACCTGCCAGTGCGTCCCCATTCCGTTGAAGCCATCGTCGTGCAGTGAGAATCCTGCATTGCAGAATGCGCTGACCGAGTGAAAGG
>CAYZYB010000167.1:0-8191 GCA_964481505.1 uncultured Planctomycetaceae bacterium
GGCATATTGCTGGCACGGGCCCGGATGATCAGGTCCTGATGTCCCGGCAGGCATTACATGCGTATCGCCTAACGATCACGCACCCGCTGTCGGGAAAGCCAGTCACGTTTGAGGCCCCTTTACCTCAGGACTTCGAAGTGACACTTCAGGCATTGCGAGATGCTGCAGGGCGATAGGTGGAGTGGGCGGCAGACTACGGATTGCCCCGCTGACGGCGTAAAAAGCCGCGTGTGGCTGCGAAAACCTGATGTTCTGCGAAGTTGCTGTAGGCCAAAATTGCAGGTTTTCTTATCCTGCGATTGTGCAAGCACTCAATACACGTCATCACCTGGACACCACTGTCCGCGGAAGACTGCAGGCGAATACGACCTGCCATTCTGTGCGGCACGTTTGGCTGCGCACAAGCGGAGTGGCGGTGCTCGGACTGTCCGCGCTGTTCGTTGGATGCCAGGCAGATTCAAGACAGGCGGCGCTTGAAAGCCAGCTTCGTGGGAGTGAAGCCACTATTCGACAATTGGAGAATGAGCTGGACGAAAACAAGCAGCTTCTGGCTGAACAGGACCGCGAACTGGCAGTGGCCAGGAGTCGTTTCGAAGGCCGAGGAGGCGGTGTCGCGACTCGGGCCGGGAAGGTCTCTACAGTTGGCTTCACGGATGAACAACAGGTGGCGTTCGGAAGTGTTGCTTCTTTGCAAATTCATAAGCTGACGTCAGGAATAATTCCGTCGGTAGACCGGAATGGGAGCCGGCTTAATGTTGTCCTGCAACCGCTTGACGGCGAGGGAGAGCTTGTGAAGGTCGCCGGTCAGCTAACAGTCAACGCTTCTGTGGTGGCTGCGGACGGCAACTCCAAAGAACTCATTCAACGTAAATACTCAATCACAGAAGGCCGGCAAATCTGGGTTCGCAATCTGGTATCATCCGGGTTTCATGTCACGTTGGAACTCCCTTCGGAAGCATCCGGTCTGACGGCTGCTGCAGACAAACTCCTGGTTACCGCAGCTCTGCAGTTGAGCCCGGACCGAGTCTATCGCACATCGGAACTTCTGCCGCTTGAATAAATCCCAACTGCTAAAACTGACTGCCGAACTCCCCACGCAACGACGATCGTTGCGGACTGAAACATAGCGTCCATCTGGTTCCGTTACACTTTTCGTCCCGGACTAAATTCCATGCGAACTCCTCCCAAGTATAATCTGTGGACCGCGCTGCGAGTTTCTGCGTTGGTCATTGCTGCGATTGTGTCGCCTGGATGCAGCGATGGTGTCGTTGAGACATCCACAGCAGCTCTTACAGCTGACGACGGAGAAAATTCCGACGAGAAAAGCGAAGTTTCTCAAACGAATGCGGACGCTGGCATGAACTGGGAGCATTCGGTCTTCGGAAAGACCGCAGATGGAAAGACGATAGAAGAATACGTTCTCAGAAATTCTCACGGCACGCTGGTGAAGTTAATCAACTACGGTGCAACCGTTGTGTCCGTTGAAACAAAGGATCGTGATGGGAAGCTCGGAAACATAGTGCTTGGGCATTCATCGTTGCAGCACTGGCTTGATAATCCGTGTTACTTTGGCTGCACGGCCGGTCGATATGCCAATCGGATTGCCAAAGGAATTTTTGGAATCGAAGACAATATCTACACGCTTGCGACCAATAACGGCGAAAACCATCTTCATGGTGGTGAAACGGGATTTCATAAGCGGCTGTGGGATGCTGAGGCAGAATCAGACGATTCTTCTGTAACAGTGACGTTTCGATACACGAGCCCCAATGGAGAAGATCGTTACCCCGGCACACTGGATACAATCGTGCAGTACACTCTGAACGAAGACAATGAACTCAGGATGCACTACGAAGCCAGTACGGACAAGGCGACTGTCGTGAACCTGACCAATCACTGCTACTGGAACCTCACCGGAAACGCTGCCGATAAGGACGTGCTGGGACACGTTCTCACTCTTCGATGTGATCAGTACCTGCCTGTTGACGAATCGCTAATTCCCACTGGTGACATGCTTGCTGTTGCAGAAACGCCCATGAACTTCACTGGTCGTAAGACAATCGGCGCCGACCTGCCGGGCGTGGAAGGCGGCTATGATCACTGCTTTGTGATCAACCGCGAAGTTGATGGGCTCGCTCCCGCGGCAAGAGCGTTCGAACCAGAATCCGGCCGCGTGCTGGAAATCTCTACAACAGAACCGGGGATTCAGTTCTACACCGCAGGCGGATTGGCTGGAAAAAAAGAGACCGGCGGGTTCAAGCAGTTTCATGGTTTCTGTTTGGAAACACAGCACTTTCCGGATTCTCCCAATCAGCCACACTTCCCGTCGACGCTTTTGAAGCCGGGGGAAACGTACGATTCAACAACCGTGCTGAAGTTCAGTGTCTACACGGAATGAAGTCTTTTTCCATCGTCACGAAAGTTCACATGCGGCATCGTTTTCAACGATCCACGCCAGTGTCGCGCTTTTAGTGCCAGGAGTCGCCGAGAGATGCATTCATCTGATCAACAACGTCACTTCGTTTTCGCCTGGTGTCGCGCGATGGCCATGGTGGTCACTCTGACGTATGTCATTGGAGAGCTTCCGAGACTTGCGGCACAGGAGTCTGGGATTCGCGTGCCTCGAATCACGATTACGCTCGTGAACCAATGCGAAATTCCGGCCGTCGATGCAGGCAAGCTGGCAAGTATTCCGATTCAAGAAGGCCAGGCTGTTGGAAACGGAGAAATCGTTGCTGTTCTGGAAAATGATCAGGAAACCTTGAATCTGAAGGCAGCAGAACTCAATTTGAAGGTGGCTCAGATGAAGGCAGACGATGAACTCGGAATTCAGTCTGCCGAAGCACAATTGCAGGAAGTGCGTTCCGGGCGACTTGTCAAAAAAGTGGGACTGGCGATTGCCGAAGCTGAAGCAGAAAGCGAAACGGCCGTTCTGGTGGCCGCTGCTGACGCGAAATTGCGGAGCATGGAACTGGAGCGTGCCAGAAGTGCGCGTGATTCTTTTAAAGGAAGTATTTCAGCAGCGCAGCTGGATCGTTTGCAGACGGCTGTAGAAAAAGGCAAGTTGGAAATTCAACAGGCCAAAGATGAGCACCGCGTTCGGCAACTCAAGCCACAGGCAGAGCAGGCGGCGATTCAGCAGACCGATGAACAGGTTCGGCGTTTCGAGGCGTTGGTGGAGCAGGAACGAAAGACAGTCGTCGTCGCGGGGGTCAATCAGGAAATTCACCGTAACGAGTTGGCAATTGCGAAGTTAAGGCTGGAGCGACGTTTCATCCGGGCTCCATTTGCCGGCGTGATCGCCGAATTGAAGCGACAGCCTGGCGAGTGGGTTGAACCGGGAGCTCCTGTGGCTCGCATGATTGATTTGAAGACGCTGCGTGCCGAAGGTTTTCTGCCGGCGGATCAGGCCTTTGAGAATTTGGTGGGAAGGCCCGTGCGAATTTATCTCGGAACAGCAAATTCAGGCAAGTCGATCGTTGGTAATTCAATCGTTGGAAAAGTGACGTTCGTAAGTTCCGAAATCGACCCGGTGAATATGCAGGTTCGTTTTCGTGCGGAGTTCGACAACTCCGAAATGAATGCTCGCCCCGGCATGAATGGTTCGCTAATCATCGAATAGCTATGCTTCGAAGTCACTTCTGCCGCAGTGTAGTTGGTCACTTGAGAATTTGAGTTTAGATTTTGCTCTTTCCGTGGATCAAACGCCCCGACCTGATTGCAGTCCCCCACGATTCTGGTGGATGGGTTGTTAAAGATCCGCTCACTCTGAAATATTCGTATCTCAACGATACGGAATATTCGATTCTGAACTTTCTGGATGGCCGCGTTTCACTGAACCGGCTACTGAAACTCGTTCACGATCTTGACCCGACCGATCAGTTAACGCCGGACGATCTTGGAGCGTTTGTGCAATCCCTTGCCGGCCATCAGTTGATTCGGCAAATCGGTTCCGGAGACTCATTGCGGTTGTCGCAGAAGCAAACGGTGCCGACATGGCAGCGATTGACAATGCATTTGCTGCAGCTTCTTCGAGTGCAGTTTCCGCTCGTGAATCCGTCCGGTTTTCTCTCCGCGGCCATGCCAACGGTCTCCAGAATCGCACAGCCAGCGGTGATTCGCACGCTGTGGATTGTATTTCTGGCAGCGCTGGGGCTTGTTGTTCTGCATCTGCGAGAGCTCAGCGATGCGTTGCCCACAATTCAGGAATTTCTCGGGCCACAAAACGTTGTTCAGATGCTGCTGATCTTCGCTTTCGTCAAAGTACTGCACGAAGCGGGGCATGCCTTCACCGCGCGGTATTTTGGTGCCGAATGTAATGAGTGCGGCGTGATGCTGATGATGTTTACTCCGGTCCTCTACACCAACGTGACCGATTCCTGGATGCTGCCGCGGCGTGAACGGATACTGATCACGGCCGCGGGAATCGCAGTCGAATTATTGATTGCGGCGACCTGCACATTGCTTTGGTGGCAGGCTTCCCCGGGAGTGGTGAAGTCGTTGCTCCTGAATACAATGCTGCTGTGTTCGGTAAACACGATTCTGTTCAACGGCAACCCGCTCCTGCGTTTCGACGGGTATTTTCTGCTGGCCGACCTGCTGCGAATTCCCAATCTCGCCAGCCGCTCTGCAGTGGCCGTGCAGCAGGCAATTCTTGGTTTTTTCTCCGGTCACCGCAGTGAGTCTGCTGATCTGTTTGAAACGAATCGCACCAAAATTGTTCTGTATGTTTACGGTGTGTTATCGATGGCGTACCGTGTGTTCCTGACACTCGCCATCCTGCAACTTGTCAGGCACATGACGAAGCAATGGAACGTGCAGATCGTTGGGGCGCTGTTGACGGTGACGATTCTTACCGGCTTCGTTGGCATTCCTTTGCTGCGATTCCTGAACCGACTCTTCGATCTGAATGCGATGGCAGAATACGACTCAAAAAGCTGGATGCGCATCGGAATTGCCGCGTCGTTGCTGGTAGTGGTGTTGCTGATACCGTTTCCACAATCGGTTGTTGCTCCCGCTTACGTTCAGTGCGCTGCGGAGCGGATCTACGCGAATCCGGGAGGTCAATTGGTTCCAACGGTTCGTTATGGCGAAGCGGTTTCTACAGGCGATGTGTTGGCGATCCTCCGAAATCCAGAGATTGAACGAACTGGGCTGCGGTTGGCTGGCAGAGTCAATGAACTGCAGAAACAACTCGATTCGTTGATGGCGAATTCGGCGACTGCCAACTCCGACTTGATTCCGACACTCAATGAATCCTTAAAATCTGCCTCCGAACAACTGCGAAAATTTGAACAGGAGTCTGAGAAACTTCATGTTTCCTGTGCGGCTTCAGGCCTGTTCCTGCCTCCACCAGCTGTTGACCGCGAAGTTCAGTCAGACTTGCGAGAATTCTGGAATGGTACGGCCGTGAGTTATCACAATACGGGTGCGTGGATTTCGCGAGGAACTCTGCTGGGCTTTGTCGGACTGGAAAGTGACGTGGAGCTTCTCGTGTGCGTTTCACAGGACGACGTTGATCGCGTGCGAATAGGCCAGCGTGCTAAGTATCTCGCCAGTTCGGGCGGCGCGGACGCGATTATCGGCGTCGTAACAGAAGTTGCGACGCTTGAGTCCACTGTGCTGCCGGAAAATCTCGCAGTCGCGGGTCTCGTGAATGGTCGCCCGTCCGCCGATGGCGTTGAGCCGCTTGAGGTGACTTATGTTGTGACGGTAACACTGTCAACAGGCGGCGAACAGCTTCCTCCTGCTCTTTATTCCGTCGGTCACGTGCGTGTTGACACAGAGCCGACCTCCTTATGGCGTCGATTTCAGCGTTATCTGAGGCAGACGTTCTAAGCCGGCACAAAAGCCACGGTGAGTGCGCTAACGCGGGCCGTTTTCTGCTCTTCGCGTTTGTGAGTCCCCTTCTCTGGCGCAGATGTTCCGCGCGTTTGCGATCGTTGCAGACCTCAGATCCGGTACAGGCAGAGCAGGCTTCCTGATCGTTTCGGGATTACCCGAAGTGGCCTTTCGACAACATTCAGCGACCGACTGCGTTTTTTCTGCAACCTATGTTGCCATTGGACAACGCCCTGGAGGTTTCTTCGACCGTTCAGGACGCCGCAAATTCCAAACTCATTGGTTCAGCAATTACCAGTAGCATGAATACGACGCCCCAAAATACAAAAGACGCGGACGATGGTCCGGAAAATCTTCGCAGCACATACCGATTTCAGTCGGCGAAGAAAAAGGCAGACTCTGCCAGCACTATGGGATCAGTCGCGGTAGCGGCAGCCGCCACTCCTTTGAGCCCGACCGCTCCGAAAACTCGACCGCGCGGTCGGTTGTTGATCGCGGGGCTGATGTTCGCAGCTTGTAGTGCGGGCCTCTTTACTGTTTGGGAATCCCTGCTGCGATACAAAGCTTACGGTGTTGTGACAGGAAGGATTGTTGAAGTGTCCGCTCCGGTCGACGGAGTCCTGAAATACGTCCACGTTCGCGAGGGCGACGAAATCCGTCAGGACACTCGTCTTGCCACTGTCTTCGACCTTGAATACGAACAACGACTTTCTCGTGTCGCGGACGAACTGAAGGTTGCCGAAGCCACATTGCATGCGGAAATCGCCAAAGTGCAGTGGGAGTCACACGTGCAGGAAACGGAAATGACACGTTCTCTGGCGGACTTCTATGAAGGCGCCGGGACCGTTCACGCGGAAGCCGGAGCACTTGGAGTGATCCGCAACGAACTTGCGCGCACTCACGCATTGGTGGAAACCAAAGCCGCGAAAGAAAAAGATCTGCGAAACCAAACGATCCAGGAAGAAGCTCAAACCGACAAACTCGCAGCCGTTCAGGAAGCTCTGAAGGTTCTCAAAGAACGAGCGGAGGCGGCCGCTGCAGTTCCGCGGCTTGGTTCAGAACAGGTCGCTCCGCTTATCGCAAAAGTCGATCTGTTGTTGAACGAAACCGAACGAATTCGGGAATGGATCGCACAGGGAGATCTGCGTGCTCCGATCAATGGAACGGTTCTTCACAGACATCATCCCGCTGGTGAGTGCATACGATCTCATGAACCCTTGTTCTCTGTCATCGAAGAATCGTCGCTGGAAATCGAAATGTTTCTGCCACAGGACATGACGGCAGATTTTGACGTCGGTGACACTATGGAGCTGCGAATCGAACCTTTCGATAAGCTGGTGCCATGCGAAGTCACAGCAATCGGCAGCGAGCATCGTGAGCCACCTGAAAATATTGAGGTCTTCTACCGAAAGGCCGTCAAGCTGCTCCCTGTTCGCGTTCGACCGGCAGCGGAGTTCGCGGCCGACCGACGGATGTCGGTGGGAGCTGTCGCCAAACTTCCGCATTTTGCTGCACAACTTTAATACACAATCCGCTGTCCGTCGTTCATGAGCGAAGGCGGACACCGTGATCGAAATTCTTCTGCATCCTGACGAACACAACTTTTTAGCGAACTCTTTGCTCAACACTGTGGAGTCGACATAAGCCGCAGTGTTTTGGCAAGGTTACGCGGGCCACCTGTTATCAGATTTTAGTGAAGTCAGTTTCATGATCCATCAAAAAGTTCTCGTCGTCGACGACGATCGCGATTCACTGCAAACCATTGCTCAGACGCTGAATGACGCAGAGCTGCCGTTCACTCAGGTTGACAATAATCAAGCTGGATGGAATGCATTCAGTGAAGACCCATCGTTCACTCTGGTTCTTGCCCGAGCCTTCGGAGCCAACGTGCTGGGGACAGAATTGTGTCGACAGATTCGGGAGGTGAAGTCTACGGCCGAATTACCGGTGATGATTATTCTCCGCGAAGACGAATTGGTCAGAGGGGCAGATGCTCTCATCGCGGGAGCAAGCGATTTGCTCGTCGATCCATTTGAGCCGCGTGAACTGAGAATGCGAGCCAACATCGTTCCTGGTGAACAGCTGCGTCGCGTTGATGCAGCTCATACGCTTGCCGCCGAAAATCCTTCCGTTGCTGTTGAGCCGGAATTGTTCATTCCGGAATTCGACGCCGAGACAAGGCAGATAACACTTGGGCAATATGAACGGCGACGAAAACACTGGGAAGAAGATCCGGATGTCTCAAAGATCGCTCTCGATAAGACGATTGTCTGTCCTGAGTGCGAAGCGATTCCGACATTTCGGCCTGGCTGCGGAGCCTGTGGAAGTGCGTGGACAGAGCAGGAAATTC